>JANOLC010000279.1:0-3996 GCA_031419575.1 Burkholderiales bacterium
CCCAAATCGGTTCTGGCGGGTGTTCTGCCTCCACGAGCATCACGTCCTCCGTGCCGGAGCCAGAAACCTATTCCCTGCTGCTGGCGGGCTTGGCCTTGTTAACGGTTTTCAAGCGCCGACACGCAGCCAAAGCAGCCTGACGGACGGTTAGCAAGGGGTTTGGGTGACATGTACTAATAGTATTTAGGCTGATTGTTGGGGCAGTCCAGCCACAAAGATGACGACGGCGAGTCGCAGACTAGAATCCGCCGTCGGCTTGTTACCTCACACCGTGATGGTATTCAAGTCGATATGCGTTGGCAGTCAACGCAACATCGTCTGTGATCTGGACGCACCGCCATCAGCCTGTCATGAAATCAAAACCCAATACGTTGACCTCCGGAGGCCCCGTTGAAAAGTCGTTTTGTACGACCCGTGAAGCAGGTGTTCTGCTTGGAGTGTCGGTAGGTACAGTGCAACTCTGGGTTGAAAGTGGCTTGCTTCAGGCGTGGAAGACAGCTGGTGGACATCGGCGTGTTTTACGGAACTCGGTCGAGCGCTTGCTTCCAGGCAAACCGGCTTTGGTACCTCTGGACTCAAGCCAAGAGGCAGTCAGCCTGTCTGAGTCGCGCAGAATGAAGATTTCGGTGGTTGATGACGATGAGCATATGCTCCGGCTCTATCAACTCAACTTGGCACGATGGCCCATGGCCCCTAACGTGACGATCTTCAACGATGCCGTTGCAGCATTGCTACACATCGGACGAATCCCACCTGACCTGTTGGTTACCGATCTTCACATGCCGGGCATGGATGGGTTCAATATGTTGCGCGTCTTGTGTGGCGCACCCGAAATGCCGGAGACCACGATTGTCGTGGCAAGTGCACTTGATCCGATTGAGATCAAACAACGAGGTGGTGTTCCTCATGGTGTCGAGATACTGCCCAAACCCGTTCCATTTGACAGGCTGCTGACCATAGCCACAGGTATTCTCAAACAAGGCCGTTTTCAGCGTCCTCCTGCGTGGTAAGGATCATCTTGAATTCATGGTCAAATTATTTATGGTGTGGTCTAAGTAAATATTTGGACAAGGTGCAACACCTGCACGGCGAGTACGGTCCGATACTGGGTAGGCAAAACACTAAGCGCGCAGTCGCGTCGTGGTCGAGCTTTCTCTCAAATAGGTAGCGGTGGCGCATTCGAGCTTCTTGAATGAGTCCGGGGCTGATATGAAAAACAGGACAACCACTAGAGGGACAACTCCATTGGATGAATTAAGCACGGTGAGCACCACGGGTGAGCGCAGAAAAACTGAGGCCGGCCTGTTCAGCACGATTGCCTTGCAGAACGCTATTTTCAACAGCGCCAACTTTTCCAGCATTGCCACCGATGCCCTCGGGGTGATCCAAATTTTTAATGTCGGTGCCGAGCGCATGTTGGGCTATGACGCAGCGGATGTCATGAATAAGATTACGCCTGCCGATATCTCTGACCCGCAAGAAGTGATTGCGCGGGCTAAAACTTTGAGCGTCGAGTTAGACACGCTCATCACACCCGGCTTTGAGGCACTGGTGTTCAAAGCCTCCCGTGGTATTGAAGATATCTACGAACTAACGTACATCCGAAAGGATGGCAGTCGTTTCCCCGCCGTGGTCTCGGTCACGGCGCTGCGTGATGCGCAGGACAGCATCATCGGCTACCTGCTCATTGGCACGGACAATACTGCGCGCAAACGGGCCGAAGAAGCGCTGCTCAAGGCGGCGGCCCTGCAGAACGCCATTTTCAACAGCGCCAACTTCTCCAGTATTGCGACTGACGCCCTAGGTGTGATCCAGATTTTCAACGTCGGTGCCGAGCGCATGTTGGGGTATGCCGCAGCGGACGTTGTGAACAAGATCACCCCGGCCGATATTTCCGATCCGCGGGAGGTCATTGTGCGGGCCAGAACATTAAGCCTGGAGCTGGACACGCCGATTTCGCCCGGCTTTGAAGCGCTGGTGTTCAAGGCTTCGCGGGGCATTGAAGACATTTACGAGCTCACCTATATCCGCAAGGACGGCAGTTGGTTCCCGGCGGTGGTTTCCGTTACCGCGTTGCGCGACATCGAAGGTGCCATCATTGGCTACCTGTTGATTGGCACCGACAACACTGCGCGCAAAGCGATTGAAGAAGAGCAAATGAAGCTCGACCAGCGTTTACGCGATCAGCAGTTCTACACTCGATCGTTGATCGAATCCAATATTGATGCCATCATGACGACCGACCCGTCCGGCATCATCACCGACGTCAACAAACAGATGGAGGAGCTCACCGAATGCACCCGTGATGAGCTGATTGGTGCGCCACAGAAGAGATATTTCACCGATCCGGACCATGTGGTGGCGGTGATGGATTCCGTGCTCACTGGAAAAAAAATCATCAACTATGACCTGACCGTACGCGCCCGCAGCGGCAAAGAAACCGCTATTTCCTACAGTGCGACAACCTTTCATGACCGGGACCGGGTGCTGCAGGGTGTGTTTGCCGCAGCGCGTGACGTTACCGAAAGCAAGCGGCTTGAGCAGGTTTTGCAGGAAAAGAACATTGAGCTGGAAAGTGCTCGAATGACAGCCGACAAGGCCAACCTGGCTAAGTCCGACTTTTTGTCCAGTATGAGCCACGAAATTCGTTCACCGCTCAATGCCATTTTGGGGTTAGCTTACTTGCTGGAACAGGCCAAGCTGGATATGGACTCCAATAGCATGGTGAGAAAAATTAGGGCATCGGGGCGCATGTTGTTGAGCTTGATCAGCGATATTCTGGATGTCTCCAAAATTGAAGCCGGTCAAATGATGATTGAACAGGCTCCGTTCCGTCTGGTGGATGTGATCGAAAACCTGTCCGTGGTGTTGGGTGCGGCCGTTGGAGAGAAAGATATCCAGCTGATCATTCAACCACCGCCTGAAGGTGTTTTTGCGTTGATTGGAGATGCTCTGCGGTTGGAGCAGGTCCTCATCAACCTGAGCATCAACGCCATCAAATTCACTAATGTGGGACAGGTGGAGTTGCGCACCGAACTGCTGTCCCGTAACAGTGAACAGATTATTCTGAGCTTTTCGGTGCGCGACACCGGCATTGGTATCGCGCCTGATCTGCAAGGCAGTGTGTTCGCCGCATTTACCCAGGCTGACACCTCAACGACCCGGCGCTTTGGCGGCACGGGCCTGGGTTTGACGATATGCCGACAGCTGGTGAATCTGATGGGTGGTGAGATTGGCCTGACCAGTGTATTAGGGCGGGGCAGCGAGTTCTGGTTCACCGTGCCGTTGAAGACGGTTGCTGATACGGATTCTGTACTCTCCACTGCGGTGTGGGTGGAAGCCTTGATTGCGGACAACAGCAACGCAGACCTGCAACACGTCAGCGCCATTGCCAAGGGTCTGGGCTGGCAGGTTTGCGCCCTGCCCTCGGGGGAAGCCTTGCTTGCGAATGTGTTGGGGCGCAAGGGTGAAAAGTTGCCCGAAGTCGTGCTGCTGGACTGGAAGATGGAAGGGGTAGACGGACTGGCTACAGCGCGGACGCTACACGACCGTGTGCCACAGGAAAAGTGTCCACTGGTGATTGTGACTACAGCGCAAGGGCATGGTAACCAGGTCAGGCACTCCGGTGCAGAGCTAGTGGACGCGGTACTTGAAAAGCCCATCACGGCAGCATCGCTGTATAACGCGGTGATCGAGGCTAAGCGCAAGCGGGCTGCCACCATCGGCACCACGTTTGCCTTGTATCAGTCAGCAGGACAAAGCTTGCTGGGGATACGGGTGCTGGTGGTCGATGACAGTGAGATCAACTGCGAAGTAGCGTTGCGCATATTGCGTGGGCAGGGCGCAATTGTCGCGCTAGCGTCGGATGGTCAGGAGGCGCTGGACTGGTTGCAGGCACATCCCGATGACATTGACCTGGTTCTGTTGGATGTGCAAATGCAGCTGTTGGAAGGTATTACAGCCACGATGAAATTGCGGCTCATCCCCTAATTTGCC
>JANOLC010000280.1:0-4546 GCA_031419575.1 Burkholderiales bacterium
TGATGGTGAAACCAATCTGCTTGGCCCCTTTGAGCGCTGCCTCCATGGGCGACTCGCCTTTTTCTACATAACGCGAGATGTTTTCGATCATCACAATCGCGTCATCCACCACAAAGCCGGTGGAAATGGTGAGCGCCATCAAGGTGAGGTTGTTGATGGAAAAGCCCGCCAGGTACATGACACAGAAGGTGCCGACCAGTGACAGAGGCACGGCGAAACTGGGGATTAAGGTGGCGGACGCACTGCGCAGGAACACAAAAATCACCGCCACCACCAGCGCGATGGCCAGCATCAGCTCAAGCCGCACGTCCTTGACGGACGCACGGATGGTGACTGTGCGGTCGGTCAGCACCTGCACGTCAATCGAGGCGGGCAGGGTGGCTTGCAGTTGGGGCAACAGGGCCTTGATGCGGTCTACGGTGTCAATCACATTGGCACCGGGCTGGCGCTGCACATTGAGGATGACGCCGGGCATGGCGTTGGCCCACGCCGCTAATCTGGTGTTTTCAGCGTCGTCAACGATGTTGGCCACGTCGCTCAAACGCACGGGGGAGCCATTTTTGAACGCCAGGATCAGGCTGGCGTATTCGGCAGCGGTCTTGAGCTGGTCGTTCGCGTCAATGGTGGACGCGCGGGCGGCCCCGTCAAAGCTGCCCTTGGCCTGGTTCACATTGGCGCTGGCAATGGTGGTGCGCACATCCTCCAGCGAGAGGCCGGCGCCCGCCAGTGCGGTCGGGTTGGCCTGGATACGCACCGCAGGGCGTCTGCCCCCGGCAATGGCGACCAGGCCAACACCCGGCACTTGTGACAGCTTGGGCGCCAGGCGGTTTTCCACCATGTCATGGATGCGGATGAGGGGCAGCGAGGGCGAAGTGATGGCCAGTGTGAGGATGGGCGCATCAGCCGGGTTGATCTTGCTGTAGGTCGGTGGCATGGGCAAGTCGCTGGGCAACAAATTGCTGCCTGCATTGATGGCCGCCTGCACCTGCTGCTCGGCCACGTCCAGCGACACGTCCAGTGAAAAACGTAGAGTGATGACCGAAGCGCCACCGGAGCTGGTGGACGACATCTGTGCCAGGCCCGGCATCTGGCCAAACTGCCGCTCCATGGGGGCGGTGACTGCCGACGTCATCACATCAGGGCTGGCGCCGGGGTACAGCGTGGTGACCTGGATGGTGGGGTAGTCCACCTCGGGCAAGGCCGACAGCGGCAGCAACCGGTAGGCCAGCGCACCGGCGATCAGGATGGCAACCATCAGCAGCGAGGTGGCCACCGGGCGCAGTATGAAGAGGCGTGAGAGGTTCATGCGGCAACCAGCGTGCTTACTGGCTTTGCTGCTGCTGGCGTTTTTCCCGCATCTGCTGGAAGAAGGCGCACCGCTCTTCCGGGCTCATCTTGTTGACCTTGGTGGCTTCATCGGGCTGCAGGCGGCTCATCATGTTGCGCGCGCGGTCTTGCGCTTCAGGGGGCAGGTTGTCGATCCAGCTGGCGCCGGCAGGTGCAGCGGAGGGTGCAGGTGGTGCGCTACTGGAGCGAGCAGCCGGAGCGTCTTCACCAGACGGGGGTGCTGATGATTTGACGGCTGGCTTGTCGGGCCGCTCCGCACTGGAGGTGCGTGCGGGGGCATCCGTTGTGCCGGCTCGCCCACCGCTGCCGCCCTGGCCAAATGGTCTGGCCGCCGGGGCTATTACCTCCACCTTGGCACCTTCACGCAGGCGGTCCGCACCATCCGTCACCACTTTGTCGCCTGCCACCAGATCGCCCGTCACACTGACCCAATCACCGTCCGTGGTGCCTGTGCGCACACGGCGAACGGTCACGCTGCTATCAGGCTTGACCACATAGATGAATGTGCCTTGCGGCCCGCGCTGGATGGCGGTTGACGGCACCGCCAGTGCCCCTTCCAGCGTGTTGACTTGCAGCTTGATGTTGACGAACTGGTTGGGGAACAGCGTGCCGTCTGCATTGGCAAACTCAGCCTTGATCTTGATGGTGCCCGTGACCGCATCAATCGCGTTGTCTGTGGTGCTGACCTTGCCAGTGGCCAACTTGCTGCGCTGTTCGCGGTCCCAGGCTTCCACGCTGAGTGGTTCAGCACTTTTAAGCTTGCGCGCAAGCTGCGGCAAGTTCGCCTCGGGCACGGCAAACACCACGCTGATGGGTTGGGTTTGCGTGATGGTGACGATGCCTGCCGCATCACTGGCGCGCACCACATTGCCCAGGTCGGCCAGCTTCAGCCCCAAGCGTCCGCTGATGGGCGCAACAATTTTGGTGTACGACAGTTGCAGCTTGGCGTTGTCTACCAGGGCCTGATCCGTCTGCACGGTGGCTGCCAGTTGCGCAACCTGCGCGTCTTGGGTGTCGACTTGCTGTTTGGCAATTGAGTCCTTGACCAGCAGGTCTTTGTAGCGTTCCAGATCAAGGCGCGCGTTTTTAAGCAGGGCCTGATCACGGGCCAATTGCCCTTGCACTTGCGCCAGCGCAATCTCGTAACTTCGCGCATCAATCTCGGCCAGCAGTGCACCGGCCTTGACCAGTTGGCCTTCCTTGAAGCGAATGTTTTTCAGCTCGCCATCCACCCGCGTGCGCACCGTGGCGGTGTTCAGGGCACTGATGTTGCCAATGGCCGAGAGGACGACCTTCACATCCTGCTGGCGAACTACGGAGACAGACACCGGTTGTACCCGGTTGGCCCCGCCAAAGCGCCTGCCATTGGCACCACCTCCGGGGCCTCCCGTACCGGAACCTGCACCGCTGGCCGCGCTGACCGGTGCTGATGCCGTGCCCGCTGGGCCAGGGGCTTCGCCCGTTAAGGTTGAGGCGGGTGAGCGATGCGTCCACCACCACCCGCCACCGCCCGCCGCCGCCATCAGGGCCACGAGAAGCAGGGCCATAGGACGGGAGACACCCCTTTGTGGCGTGGCCCGGGAGATGTCTTTTGGTTGGGCAGTGTGAGTTGTCATGGTGCTGAATGGTGTGCGGCACACCGCATCGCGTCGGGTGTGACCATGGCCTTGACGTTATCCGATTTCAGTGTCTGGGGTTACCCAGCGCATTTCCTGTCTGTAAACGTTGGGTAAAGCCCGTCATGACACACTTAAACGCTATTCATCGAGACAGCTAGTGGCGCCACAAAGCTGAAGCCCACATTCTTTTGAATTACAAAACGTATACATGTTATATACAATATTGCATGATTCGCAGTTTCCAGCACAAAGGCCTTGAGGCTTTTTTCCGCAGCGGCAGCAAGGCTGGCATTCGCCCCGACCATGCCCAGCGCCTGCAGTTGCAGTTGGGCTCGCTTGATCAGGCTACGGAGCCGAAAGACATGGCGGTGCCGGGCTGGAAGCTGCACCCACTCAAGGGCGGTCTGGCCGGGCATTGGGCTGTGACCGTCAATGGCAACTGGCGCTTGACGTTCCGCTTTGTGGGCGCAGACGCCGAACTGGTGGATTACCAAGACTATCACTGAAGGAGGCACCTCATGACCCGTATGCACAAACCCCCCCATCCCGGCGCGGTGCTGCAAGAGTGGCTGGCCGATGTCAGCGTCACGCAGGCTGCTGCCCAGCTGGGCGTGACTCGGGCCTACCTGTCGCGCATCCTGCATGGGCACGCTGGCATTTCTGCAGACATGGCGTTGCGCCTGTCGGACTTGCTGGGCACCAGCGCGGAGCTGTGGCTGGGCATGCAAAGCGCCTACGGCCTGTGGCAGGCATCCCAGCAGCCGCGCCCGCTGGTGCAGCGCATGACCGTGGCGGCGTAGGTCAACGCCACTTCCCGCCCTTTCTGAGCCTTTGTGAGAACTTCTACCGGGATTTGAAGCGGTGAAATAGACACGCCACAGGTGGTATTGCAGGTTTTTCAATCGGTCTTCGTCGGGCCCAATCCCACCACCGGATGCTACGAGGCTGAAAATTCCAGTGAGGACTGCAGCGATGCATCCGCCAGCGGGCGCAGCCGGGCGTAGCCCAGCAACTCCGCCAGACGTGCGCCCTTGGCCTGCCATTCATAAACTACGTTTTCGGCCAACAGCACGTAGTACCAGGGTGGGCTGCGACGGTGATCTGCACTTAAGCCATTGATGCGTTCACACCACGCTAGCGCAGCTTTCAGTTTGCGCTGCACGTTGGGATGAATAGTTTGCTGCTGCGCTTTGGTTTCCACCAGATAAATCGCATCCTCAGTGCGCACCAAAAAGTCAGGTGAATAGAACGCGGGCAGGCCGTCGTCTTTCACGTAGCGCAGGCGGGCAAAGGTGTGGCGGTTTTCGCTGATTTTGCAAAAGGCTTCAATGTGTGTGTCCGCTTGCGCCCAGTGAATGAAGACGCGCTCCAGCCCGCCATTGCGCGCAGGCCAAGCCAGGCGCGCGTAGATGCATTTGCTCACCGCGACGGAATGGCTCTCCCGCATCATCAGGCGCGGCACTTCGCTCAAATGCCGCAAATGCACCTCGGTTTGACCCGTCACATGCTTTTGCTCAGACTCCAGCAACGCCACCGCAAACACTTTGGTGATGTGGTCCACCACCGGCTGCAACAGCAGC
>JANOLC010000281.1:0-2026 GCA_031419575.1 Burkholderiales bacterium
GGTGATCGTGTTGCCATTGACTTTGACATCCATAGGGAAGGCAATCTCTCCGACTTTGGATGTCCAGGCCAGCCTCACACCCAGCAACGCGGCGTTAGGGCCCAGGTCAGCAGGTTTGGGCTGGTCGGTGCTGGCACAACCTGTCATCAGCAAGGCCGCACCAGCTATCAACGCGCCAGCCAATTTCAGTCGGTTGCCCTCAAAGAATTGATGCATGTTCATTTCTTCGTCTCCACGGCAGCAGCAACTTTGTCGGCACGCGGGTTGATCCCCAGAGCGTTGAGTTTGACCTCAACCAGACGCCGATAGTCCGCACGCTCGTCAAACAAAGAATACGCTTTTTGGTACTCGCCGCGAGCCTCGTCCTTTTTATCCTGCAGCCAAAAAATATCGCCTTTACGATCAGCAACCAATGCACCAAATTCAATGGGGAAAGTGCCTGCCAATTGCTTGATGGCCTCTTCAAAAGCGTTGACTTCCATCAACACCCCTGCAAGCCGCAACCGGGCAATGGCCTGGTAACCAGCGTCACTTGATTTCTCGGCAACCCATGTCAAAGCAGCCTTGGCCTCGTCCGTCTTACCCGCTTCAAAATAGACCTTGGCTGCCATCAGGCCAGATTGCTGGGCGACTGTGGTGTTGGGGAATTTATCCTTCATGTCGCCAAACGCACGATTTAGCTTGGCAACGTCACCCTCTTTAACAATTCGCTCAACCTCCTCGTACATGGCAGCAGCCTGTGTGGCCTGGCTGATCTGCCAGCGCTGATACAGGTTCCAGGCAGCGAATGCACCCAAAACTGCGATCAGCGCCCAAGTGATGAGGTTGCCATACTGCTTCCAGAAGTGCTTCAGCTGGTCAAGTTGTTCTTGTTCTTCGAGGTCTAAATGATTTGCCATGGCTAAGGTGAGTTAAGCATTCGATTGTAGGGTGGTGGCCCAGTTGGCAATGTCTAGGAGCGACCGGACAACCTGAGCGCCCGCCCCATCCCGAAGTGATTTCACAATCACGGCGTTGTCGGCCAACTCTTGGTCACCAAACACCAAGGCAAAAAAGGCTCCACTGGCATCTGCCCGTTTGAACTGTGACTTCATGCTGCCCATGCCTTGTGCACCCCCCGTGTGCATTTGCACACTGACACCTGCTAGACGCAATGCCTGGATAGTTTTCATCGCGACCGGCACGTTTTGCACGTCAGGAATGATGGCGTAGGCATCCAACCGGGGGGTGGCCACCACGGTGCCCTGCGCTTTGATGAGTTCCAGTACTCGCTCGATACCCAAGGCCCAGCCCACAGCTGGTGCAGGCTTGCCACCCATTTGAGCAATCAAATCATCGTACCGGCCACCTGCACAAATGGTGCCTTGTGAGCCCAAACTGGTCGTGACGAACTCAAAAACAGTCAGGTTGTAATAGTCCATGCCACGAACCAAACGCGGGTTCACCGTATAGACGATGCCATTGGCCTCAAGAATGCCTTTGAGGGTTGAGAAATGCGCCAGCGACTCCCCCCCTAGAAAATCCAACAATTTAGGCGCAGACTCAACCACAGTCAACATGGCCGGGTTTTTCGTGTCCAAGATGCGCAGCGGGTTGACGTGCAAGCGACGGCGTGCGTCTTCATCCAGCAAGTCGCTATGGGCTTCGAAGTGAGCAATCAGCGCGGCCCGATGCAACTTGCGCTCATTGGGTTGACCCAGGCTGTTGAGCTCAAGTCGCACGTTTTCAAACCCCAGTTCCCTCCAAAGCGCATCGGCCAACAAAATCAACTCGGCATCGACTTCTGCACCTGAGAATCCGAGTGCTTCGGCCCCTATTTGGTGAAATTGGCGGTACCTTCCGCGCTGGGGGCGCTCATGCCGGAACATCGGGCCCATGTAATACAGACGTTTGCCGCCTTCGTACAACATCGAATGCTCAATGACAGCCCGCACGACACCGGCCGTGTTTTCAGGTCTCAGCGTCAGCGCTTCGCCATTGAGCCGATCGTCGAACGAATACATTTCCTTTTCGACAATGTCTGTGA
>JANOLC010000282.1:0-1870 GCA_031419575.1 Burkholderiales bacterium
AGCCGACTTTCAATCTCCGTTTGACATCGCGGGCGTTGTCGTGCGCTTGCCAATCAGCACGGTACGGCGCACCAAACTGTGCCTCAAAGTCGCGGTAGGTCTCAAAAATCTCCTCGGCGCTTTTGTCAGCGTGGTAGTTGAGCGTGAACAGGTAGTTACTGAATACTGACTTGTTGTCAGGCTGCAAAGCCAGCGCCGCCAAAAACTGGGAAACCGCCGCATCCAGGCGACCGGTTTTCTGAAACGTGATGGCCAGGTTGTTATGCGCTTCGGCGTAGTTGGGTTTGAGCGTCAACGCCTGGCGCAAGACCTTTTCAGCCTCACCGAAATGCCCTGCATCTTGCAGAGACTGACCAAAGTTGCACAGCGCCTCAGCGTCTTGAGGTAGCAGTTGCGCGGCTCGTCGCTTGGCCTCCAGCGCTTCCTCTGAGCGCCCCAAGGGATGCAGCAGCGCGCCCAAGGCTTTCCAGCCAAATCCGTGGCTCGGATATTTGGCAATCAGCTTGCGTGCCGCAACTGCACCGGCAGCAAAATCCCGCGTCTCGAAGAATGAAGCCAAAACCCGCATCTCATCGGTACTGGGCGCTTTCGAATGCCCCACTGAGACGGGCTTCGGCTGGCTGCTCTTGCTAGCTTTGCCCTTGAAGTCCTCGCTTTCAGTGGCCGACCACCGGGCAAACATTTGGCGATAAGCCTGTTCGACCTTCTTCGTGAAGCCCCGCTCATCCATCAAGCTGCTGTGCTGCATCTCCTGGCGCAGGTTGGCCCGGTGCTGCTGCAGGGCGTGGGTGTCTTGCGCCAGCGCCACCACTTTGTCAGCGTACTCCTCTTCGCTGTGGGCGATCCACTCGGGGTGCCCAATGGCTTGGAGCACCGCGCTGCCGATGCGCCCCACCGTGGGCCGCCCCGCCAACGTGATGTAGGGCACGCCCATGTACAGGCTCTCGTACAGGGTGGTGCCGGAGTTGTGCGGGAAGCAGTCCAGCCCGATGTCCATGCCTTGCAATACCGCCGTGGCCGGGCTGTTGAAGCCAATGTGCAGACGCTGTGGCTCTATGCCTTGGTCTGTGAATTTCTGGAGGGCGACTTCTTGCAGGGCCGGGTCTTTGAAGGAGCTGCTGTCGATGACTAAATGCGCTGTGGGAAGTCGCTTGAGGATGCTGGCCCAGACGCGTACGGTACGGTGGTTGATGCGTACCCCCCTTGTGAGGGTGCCCAGGGTGATGTAGCCGTTTTTGAGCGCCGGCAGAGGGCTCGCCGCAGGGTCGATGTCTTGCATGGACTGGGGGGCCCGGTAGACAGCAAAGGGGGTATCTTTAAGGCGCCAGGGTTCTTCAGCGAAGAGGTGTTCGCAGCCTTCTGGGGCGCTGGCCTGGTCGGTTAAGTAGTAGTCGATGGCGCGCAGGCCCGTGGTGTAGCCGTAGCCCATCCAGCTTAGTGACACGGGCGCGGGTTTTCTGGCGAATACGCCCAGGCGGTTGCCTGCGGTGTGGCCGGCCATGTCCACCAAAATATCAATGCCGTCGGCACGGATGCGTTGGGCCAGGGCTGCGTCGGTCATGCCTCTTGTGGGCACCCAGTGTTCGACGTAGCTTTTGTAGCGCTGGCTGGCCGCGTCTTCTTGCGCCAGGTCGGCGTAGGCGTAAACGTCGACCGCACTCCGGTCGTGGTGGCTGATCAGGGGCTCCATGAAGTAGATGCAGGAGTGGCTTCTGAAGTCCGGGGAGACGTAGCCGACTTTCAATCTCCGTTTGACATCGCGGGCGTTGTCGTGCGCTTGCCAATCAGCACGGTACGGCGCACCAAACTGTGCCTCAAAGTCGCGGTAGGTCTCAAAAATCTCCTCGGCGCTTTTGTCAGCGTGGTAGTT
>JANOLC010000283.1:0-10274 GCA_031419575.1 Burkholderiales bacterium
CCAGGATATTCAGGCTCCCCGCACCTGGGCGCTGGGTAACGCCGCCATCAACCGCCTGTTGTGGACACCTGACGGGTTGACCCTTGTGGGCTGGGCCGACACCTTTCATCTTGAAGACAACGAGGCGCTGGCGGTGTAGATCACGCTCAATTCAATCTCGTCAAATACAACGCTGCCCAAAAAAATGGATGACTAAAACGACTGAAGGTTGTCAGATCTCAAACAACCCCTCATTGGTCTTGGGCGGCGTGACTCCCAAGTGCCTGTATGCCGCCAGCGTGGCAATGCGCCCGCGCGGTGTCCGCTGCAGGTAACCCTGTTGAATGAGGTACGGCTCAATCACGTCCTCTATGGTTTCACGCTCCTCACCAATGCTGGCCGCGATATTGTCCAGCCCCACCGGGCCGCCGTCAAAGCGGTGAATCACGGCCTCCAGCAGCTTGCGGTCCATCAAATCAAACCCCTGCGGGTCCACATCCAACATGGCCAGCGCGCGGTTGGCGATGTCCAGCGTGATGGTGCCGGTGCCCTTCACATCGGCATAGTCGCGCACGCGGCGCAACAGGCGGTTGGCAATACGGGGCGTACCCCGTGAGCGCCGGGCAATCTCAAAGCCACCCTTCTCGTCGGTGGGCACATTGAGCAGACCCGCACTGCGTTTAACGATGCGCGCCAGCTCTTCAGCCGTGTAAAACTCCAGCCGTGCCACGATGCCAAAGCGGTCACGCAGTGGGTTGGTCAACATACCCGCACGAGTGGTGGCGCCAACCAGCGTGAAAGGCTGTAGATCAAGCTTGATGGAACGTGCCGCCGGGCCCTCACCAATCATGATGTCGATTTTGTAATCCTCCATGGCGGGGTACAAAATCTCTTCCACCACCGGGCTCAGGCGGTGAATCTCGTCAATGAACAGAACGTCGTTCTTTTCCAGGTTGGTCAGCAAGGCCGCTAAATCTTTGGGTTTCTCCAGCACCGGGCCACTCGTCTGGCGCAGGTTCACGCCAAGCTCATGCGCCACGATGTGGCTCAGCGTGGTTTTGCCAAGGCCAGGCGGGCCAAACAGCAACACATGGTCCAGCGCCTCGCTGCGCATCTTGGCCGCGCTGATGAAGATCTCCAACTGCTCGCGAATCTTGGCCTGGCCCACATACTCGTCGAGCAGCTTGGGCCGCAGCGCGCGCTCGATCGCCTCCTCATTAGGCGAAGCGGGCGCACCGGATACCACGCGCTTAGGCACGGGGGCGGCGAAATCGTCGGTTTGAATGCTCACGGGCGGGCCAATAAAGCTGAGGAATTAGGGGATGAACTGACTATAGCGTGAGCCAGTACAGCGACGGCTCTGCGCCATCTTAAGTTCCCCCCTGAATTTGCCGATACCATCACAATCCATGCCTCAAAATTTCAAGACCAAACCACTTATGACTCACGCACAAACTGCCGTTTCGATCAGCCCCATTGCGGTGGCCTGCTTGGTGCTGGCCTTGTTTGTGACCGCATCAACTCACGCGGCTGACCCAGCGCATACCGAGCCCGCCAAAAAGCCGGTGGCCGCGGCACCTGCATCTGCTGCATCTGCTGCATCTGCCAAGGCCACTGCTCCTTCGGCGCCTATGACACCCAAAGAAATTGGCAACCAGGTGCGCGAGGCGGTGGAAATTGGGGCGGCCAGCAAAACAATGACCCTGATGGTCAACGGCAAGGATAAAAAATACATCACCATTCCGGCGGTGCCCAAGAAAGAAACCGCCCACTCGGATGGTAGCCACAGCCCGGCCGTTGCGGTTGCGGTTCCGGCAGCCCCTGCCGCCCCCGGGCGCATCGTCAACCCGGTGGACAGCCGCCAGTACATTCGAGCCAAAGCAGCGGCGCTGGCTGGGCATGGCACCGCTGCCGCGGCTGCCATATCTGGCGGACACGGTGCTGCTGAAACCCATTGGACCTACGAAGGTGCTACCGGCCCACAAGCCTGGGGCACGATGAAGCCTGAGTTCAATGTGTGCGCCATTGGCAAGCGCCAGTCGCCCATCAACATTGAAGAACCTGCCACGCTGCAAGGCCCGGCCGAACCCGTGCGGTTTAACTACCAGCCCAGCAGCGGCACGGTGGTCAATAACGGTCACACCATTCAGGTTGATTTGTATGGCGACAACGCCATCATCGTGCGGGGCTCCGAGTACAAACTCATCCAGTTTCACTTCCATCACCCGTCTGAAGAGCGCGTGAACTACAAGAGCTTTGCGATGGTGGCACACCTGGTGCACAAAAACGCCGAAGGGCAGTTGGCCGTGGTGGCCGTGCTACTGGAACCGGGTGCTGCCAATGCGCTGATCAACAAAGTGTGGACCTATATGCCTCTGGACTCAGGTGACCGGGTGCGCATGCCTGCAGGCTTGGTCGAGATGACTGAGCTGCTGCCCGCTGATCAGCGCTACTACCAGTTCATGGGGTCACTGACCACGCCGCCCTGCTCGGAGAACGTGTTGTGGATGGTGCTGAAACAACCGCAAACCATCAGCCGAGAACAGATCAGATTGTTCTCTCAACTGTTCCCCAACAATGCGCGGCCGGTGCAGCCCGTCAATGGGCGGGCGATTCGCAACGCACAATAACGAAGCCCCCCGAGGGGGCGCATTTCGCCTTTGGAGCGGCCATGCGGCGAAACCACTTCAAGCGCGTGACAGCGCCTTCAACGCCAGCTTGATGCCCTCGCTCACGCCCACATCGGCAGGCAAAGCCTTCAGCGATATGGCGGCCTCCTTGTCGCTGTAACCCAGCGCCAACAGCGCCTGCAAAATGTCCGCCTGGGCATCGCTGGCCATACTGGTGGGCAGGCCGATGTCAGCGCCCAGCTTGCCTTTGAGCTCCAGCAGCAAACGCTCAGCCGTTTTCTTGCCAATGCCGGGCACTTTGATCAAACGGCCAGCCTCTTGCAAAGTGATGGCCTGCGACAACTCCCCCACGCTCATGCCCGACAGCACTGAGAGGGCGGTGCGTGGCCCCACGCCCGATATTTTGACCAGCTGGCGAAATGCTTCACGCTCTGCTGCCGTGCCGAACCCGTAAAGAATCTGCGCGTCTTCCCGCACTACAAACTGGGTCAGCAACGAGACCTTCTCGCCCAGCCCCGGCAGGTTGTAAAACGTGCTCATGGGCACGTTGACCTCGTAGCCCACGCCGTTGCAATCCACCAGCACCTGCGGCGGATTTTTCTCGGCCAGCAGGCCCTGCAATCGTCCAATCATTTCAGTTCCATTTCATTCGCAAAGTGATTTGGCGTTGGCACGACAATTAAGCTCCACCTCCGCCTTAAGCCCATGATTGTCCGACACCTGTTCACCCCCCCCAACAACACCCGTCTGAGCCACTTGTGTGGTCCGCTGGATGAGCATTTGCGCACCATAGAAGTCGCGCTGCAAGTCAAGATTGCCCACCGCCACGAGCAGTTCAAGGTGGACGGCACCAAGGCCAATGCCAAGCGTGGCATGGAGATGCTGCAAGCCCTGTATGAGATGGCGGCACGCCCGATTGAGAGCGCCACCGTGCAACTGATGCTGGCCGGAGACGGCGAGATGGACGACGCCGACAGCCACGGCTTGAAAACCAAACGCAGCGACCTCAAAGCCCGCACCCTGAACCAGGCCACCTACCTGGACAGCATTGCCAGCCACGACATCACCTTTGGCATTGGCCCGGCCGGCACCGGCAAAACCTACCTGGCCGTGGCCATGGCGGTGGACGCCTTGCAGCGCAGCGCCGTACAGCGCATTGTGCTGACGCGCCCTGCCGTGGAAGCGGGTGAGCGCCTAGGTTATTTGCCTGGCGACCTGGCCCAAAAGATCGACCCCTACCTGCGCCCGCTGTACGACGCTTTGTACGACCTGATGGGATTCGAGCAGGTGCAAAAAGCGTTCGAACGCCAAACCATCGAGATCGCGCCGCTGGCCTTCATGCGCGGGCGCACGCTGAACAACGCCTTCATCATCCTGGACGAAGCCCAGAACACCACGCCCGAGCAGATGAAGATGTTTTTGACGCGCATTGGCTTTGGGGCCCGCGCCGTCATCACGGGTGACGTGAGCCAGATCGACCTCCCCAAAACCCAGCTTAGCGGCCTGATTGATGCCGAGCGCGTCTTGAAGCGGGTTACCGGCATTGCCATTTGCCGCATGACCAGCGCCGACGTAGTGCGCCACCCACTGGTCGCACGCATTGTGGATGCCTATGATGCGCCCGCCACCCGCCGAACAACCGTATGAACCAACTCACGCTATCCCTCCAATTTGGCAAGCTCACAGACGCCACACGCCACCGCGCCGCCCTGCCCCGCCACAGCGTCACCCGCTGGATTCGCCACGCGCTACAGACCGATGCTGAAATCACGGTGCGCATTGTTGACGTAGAAGAAGGCCGGGCGCTGAACCGCGACTACCGCCAGAAAGACTATGCCACCAACGTGCTGACGTTTGACTACACCCAGGCCCCCCTCGTCACCGCCGACCTGGTGCTGTGTGCGCCCGTCATTGCCCAAGAAGCCAAAGAGAACGGCAAGACCCTACAAGCCCACTACGCCCATCTGCTGGTGCATGGCACGCTGCACGCGCAGGGCTGGGACCACGAAACCAGCGAAGCCGATGCCGAGGCCATGGAAGCGCGCGAGGTGGAGATACTGGCCGGGTTAGGCATCAAGAGCCCCTACGCAGGGCTGTGACAAAATTCACCATGACCTCGAACCGAGTCTCCCATTTCAAGCGGCATGTGCCCTGGGCGCTGGCGTGGGGCGTGGTGTCCGTCGTTGGGGCCTACGTCATCGCACAGTCTGGGCTGTCCCGGTTGCGCGAAGCGTTTGACAACGACGCTTATATCGCCCAGCGACTGGTGAGCCAGAGAATGGTTCAGCTCGACGCGCTGATCACGGCCCTGCCCACGCGCGTTGCCGAAGACCGGGCCAAGCTGGACCCGCGTTTTCTCATGACTTACCCGCAGGTGCTCAGCATCCAGCGCCGTGCAACCGATGAATCGTGGTCTGACGACGCCTTGCGCACGGCAGAAGATGCGTCTATTCGCCTCAAGCAACCCGTGCTCACCAACGTCAACCTGGCCCGGGGCCGCTACCAGCTGGTTCAAGCGTCCGATCCCGTCAGCTTTGCGCTGCTGGTTGACATCCGCGCGCTGGTGCCCTGGCGTGAGTGGCCCATGGTCCACGAGACCAGCCCCGTGCGCATTGCCCTCAGACACGCCAAACAGGAATTGCTGCTGCAACCCGGGCTTGAAATTTCTGAGAACGCCAGTGGCTGGCATCTGAAATTTCGCCAACCCCTCACTGACAAAGCCGGTGACAAGCCGGGCGACCAACAGACCATTGAATTCATCGCCGAGCGTCAGATCGGGTGGGATGAGTTGCCCTGGAGCCAAGTCACGGCCTGGTCGTTGTCCGTTGCCCTGCTGTTGCTCACTCTGCGCGCTTTGCTGCGGCAACGCCATGACCGCTACCGGGCAGATGGTCTGCTGCGCATCGGTCAGGCCGGGCAGCTCAACACACTGGCCGAATTGGCGGCCGGCATGGCGCAGGAACTGGCTGACCCGCTGGCGGCCGTGCTGGATGCCACCCAATCTGCCGAACGCTGGCTGGGTGACCACCCACCCGACATCTTGTCCGCCCAGGCCGCCGTGCGCCGGGCCTCAGACGATGCCCGTCACCTGGCCAACGTGGTAGACCGCCTGCACCACGTCGTGCGCCAGCCCGACCTCGATGGCCTGGTGGAACGCATCAGTCTGCTGGAAGCGGCCCGCAGTGCGGTAGACCTGCTCCAGCCCCAGTGGGAGCGGCTGGGTATCGCCCCAGTCATTGTCATGACCGGGCCCGAGTTCACCGTGCTGGCAGCGCCCCAAGCCTTGGCCCAAGTCATCCACAACCTGCTGATCAACGCTGCCCAGGCACTGGAACAGGTGCCCGTTCCACAGCGGTCTTTAAGCCTGGTATTGACCAGCGCCGACAAACACGGCCTCTTAAGCGTGCAAGACACCGGCCCCGGCATTGCCAACAACATCGTCACCCACATTTTTGAGCCGTTTTTCACCACCCGCAAAGGCGCGCTGGGCCTGGGCTTGAGCCTGTGCGAAACGCTCACCAACAGCATGGGCGGCACCTTGACAGCCTTTAATCGCGTACCGCGCGGGGCAGAGTTTTGTTTGGGATTGCCGCTGGCGGTGTAAGGTGGGCACGATTGATAAAAATGCGTGGCATGGTGTTTTGATTGAAATGTTGAGCTGAACTCACTGCATAAACGTTTTTGTGATTTTTGTGCCCCAAGTCCCCGTCCTCATTGAATAGTTTGCTACATTTTTTGAAGCAATCTTAAATTGCCACAAATTTGACCAAGCCGGCCCGAGCCACGCTAAGCCGCCCCACTCCTGCATTGGTGGGCTTTTTTCCACCGACCACAAACAAATGTGATCATGGTCGGTGGAATATTTCCATACCCAATAACTTATGGAATACCTCAAGACTGATTTCATTCCTTTTCGGTCTGATTCAGGCCAAGTCATTGCAAACCTTGAGGCGGCCTACGACCAATGGCATGGGGCTCGCCAGGCTTTGGCATCGCTGCCCACGTCGATGTTTTGGCAGCCCAAAGGCAATGTTGACTATCTCGCAGTCAGAAAAGGCGGCTACGACAGCGCTACCACCACGGGAGTGCGCTCGACAGAGACCGAGGCCGTTTACAACGCCTTCATCGCTGAAAAGGACTTGGCCAGAAAGCGGGCCGCTGAAGCTGATGCACTCATTGAGCAACGTGCCCCTCAGTACCGAGCGCTTCGATTGCCAGTGATGCTGGACAAACAGGGCGAACTGTTGCGCGCGCTGGATGTCGCGGGGCTGCTTCGATACGACCTTCTTGTGGTGGGGACCAATGCTTTTGCAGCTTAGGAGGCGCTTTGTGGCGTGAAATTTCCTGCGGGGAATGAGCCTACCCAAGATTTTGACCTGGCCTGGTGCCGCGGTTCGTCCGTATTCCTTGCAAGCCTGGTTCCAGACTCCAATGTCGAGGGCCGCAAGTCTCTGATGGCGGTGCTGCAGTCCATTTGTGGTGGTTGCGACCCAGCGTCATCGCGCCTGCCCGCTCTATGTTCCTGACCCGCAAACGGTTCACCTTCTCAGGGTGAACGGTTCATATTTCATCGGGCCGCAGCAACAAGATAAACAGCGTGTTCGTCACAAAATACCGCCGCCACAGCCTGCGCGGCGCGGACGCCAACCAGCCATAATTGCTGGATGCGTCAATCATCACAAGCCTTGCTAGGCAGCCGCGGTCCCATCGTGACGTCGATTTGCGCCAAATTTCCGCAAACACTGGCAATCTATGCTTTCGGCAGCCAAGTACAAGGCACAGCTGGGCCTGCCAGCGACCTCGATCTTGCTGTGTTAGTGGCGGGCTATGCAGACCCATTGGTTTTATGGGATTTGGCGGCCAACCTCGCAGACCTGGCAGGTTGCCCCGTGGACTTGCTGGACTTGCGCGCGGCATCCACCGTCATGCAGTACCAAGTCATCACCACCGGCCAGCGGCTCTGGGATTCGGGCTTGCAGGCGGGCTTGTTTGAGTGCTACGTGCTCAGTGAAAAAACAGCGCTGGACACCGCACGTGCCCCCTTGATGGCAGACATCAAAGCGACCGGAAGAATTTATGCCCGATGACGTATTAATCAACAAAGCAGCCACCGTTGAGCGCTGCGTGGCGCGTGCCCGTGAGGGGTTTGGCCGCGGCCCGGATACCTTTGCCACGGACTTCACCCGGCAAGATGCCGCCATTCTGAATGTGCAACGCGCCTGCGAGGCCGTGTTGGACATGGGGCAACACTTGGTGCGCCGAGAAAAACTGGGCGTGCCCCAGAGTGCTCGGGATGTATTTGACCTGCTTTCGCGTGGTCAATGGATTGGTGCACCGCTGGCCGAAGCCCTCAAACGCATGGTGGCGTTTCGCAACATTGCCGTGCATGACTACCAAGGACTTGTGTTGTCCATTCTGGTCAACATCATCACCCTGCACCTGGATGAGTTTCTGGAATTTACCCAACTGGTTTTGAAGCGCGACGACGGGTGAGTTACAGGTGTTTTTATGACTCAAGTCCCCGACCCCATTGAATAGTTTGCTACATAAACAGTAGCTAACCCACGCAGCGTTTCAATTCCCCGAACCTCGCCCAAACCGTCTGGCCCCCAGCTGCCAAGCCGCCCCCAAGATAAACAGCGTGTTCGTCACCAAATACCGCCGCCACAAACGGCGCGGCTCGGATGCCAGGCGGTGAAGCCACTCCAGCCCGGCGTTTTGCATCCACAGGGGCGCACGCTGAATGGTGCCTGCGTGGTAGTCAAACGCGGCGCCTACCCCCACCATCACCGCGTTGATGCGCCCCCGGTGCGCGGCCATCCATAGCTCTTGTTTTGGGCAGCCCAGGCTGACCCACACGGTGCCTGCGCCCGAAGCGTTGATGCGCGCCACGTCGGCGGTGTCTTCCTCTGTCGTGGCCGCACGAAACGGGGGTGACCAGGCACCCACCACCTCCAGCGCGGGGAAAGCCTGCGCCAGGCGTGCCTGCAAAATCACCAAGGTTTCAGGTGAGCCGCCATACAGATAGATGGACTCACCCCGCTGTGCCGCCAGCTCGCAATATCGCCACATCAGATCTGGCCCGTTGATGCGTTGCTGATCCGGGTAGCCCTGCTTGCGAAGCATCCACGCCACGGGTGCGCCGTCGGGTGTGGCCATATCGGCCTGCGCCACCACCGTGCCAAAGGCTGGGTCTTGCCCGGCAGTCACCACCGAATGCGCGTTGCAGATACAGACGTAGCGGCCTTCATGGTTGGCCGACCAAGCTGCAATGCGCGACAACGCCTCATCCCAGCGAACGGCATCTATGTGCGCCCGCAGTACCGGCACGGTTTGGCGATGTGACGGCATCATGCCACCGCTCCATGCTGGGTCTTTTGGGTCTTCTCTTTAACCTCAGTAATCGCGTCCTGATAAATGGCCATCAGCTGCTGGTAGTTGCGCTCAGCCGTGAACTCGGCCTCGTAAAGTGCCCGCGCGTTGCGTCCCATCTGGGCTATCTGCTGCGGATGCTGCTGCGCCCATTGCATTTTTTCTGCAAGATCTTTGACATTGCCAGGTTCAAAAAGAAGGCCGGTAACGCCGTCTTGGACTAACTGCCCAAGTGGCCCCAGACGGCTTGCAATAACCGGCAGCCGTGACGCAAACGCCTCAACAAGGGTTCGTGGAAAGCTGTCGTAACAAATGCTGGGCAAAACCAAAGCCATGGACTGACTCATCTCAAGCCTGACCGCATCCATATTGAGCGCCCCCAAGGCTGCAACACCTTTGGCGTTGTTGAGAAGCGCGGCCTCTGGCCCGGTGCCCGCGACACGAATACCCACATGCTCAAAACATTGGGCCGCTCCTACCAATACGTCAACGCCCTTCTCGGCAGACAGCCGCCCCACAAACAGAAACCCGGCTCGGGCACCTTCAGCCGGGGCTTCAAAGTCCACAAAATTCGGCTTGATCACAACCCGGCTAGCAGGCAAGCCCCCCTCAATAAACTTATTGCGGCAAAACTCATTAAGGGCGATGTAACGCGTTACCTTGTTTTGCCAGGTGCCCATAGCACGATGCACGGTCAACATGCCGGCCAGCACCGTGCTTTGCAGTTTGGAGCTGCGGTAGCAGCCGCGCACAGCACCCCGCCAAGGCAGCTTGCCCAGGCAGTCTTCACACACCTTGCCGTCGCGCAAAAACATGGCTTGCGGGCACAGAAGGCGAAAGTTGTGCAGGGTTTGCACCACGGGCACGCCCAAGCGGTTGGCCACCCAATAGATGGAGGGGGAGATCAAGGGAAACGTGTTGTGCACGTGCACCACATCGGGCTTGAATGCGCGCGACAGGGCTTCAAACGCCTGCTCGCTCTGGCTTGACCACAGGGTCTGCACTGCGGCTGTCACCTTGGGCATTTGCGCCAGTGCATCGTTGTGGCGGGTGAACAATTCGACCGAGTGGCCATGGGCCGCCAGCAGCGCGACCTCGGCTTCCACCACCGAGTCTTCCCCGCCTTTGTGCTGGTAGGCGTTGTGGACGACAAGAATTTTCAAAAAATTCACCCCGCGATATGACGCGGCGCTGCCAGGCAAGACAACACGCCGTTGGTGAATTTCGTTGCCATGTTGTCAACGGTCAGGTTTGTCGCACTCGCAAGGCAGCCTGTACGCAGTTGCAAGCGCG
>JANOLC010000284.1:0-2614 GCA_031419575.1 Burkholderiales bacterium
CCTGGCCAGCTGGACGGCTGCCGCCACCAGCTACAGCGTGCATGGGCTGGCGATGTTGCCGTTCTACATTTATTACTCGATGTTCGGCTTCCAGCGGGTAGGCGACCAGATTTGGGCGGCTGCAGACCAGCGCGCGCGGGGTTTCCTGCTGGGCGCAACCAGTGGCCGCACCACGCTGGGCGGCGAGGGCCTGCAGCACCAGGACGGCACCAGCCACTTGGTGGCCGCCACCATCCCCAACTGCAAGGCCTATGACCCGGCGTTTGCGGGCGAGCTGGCCGTCGTCATCGACCACGGGATGCGCGAGATGCTGGTGGCGCAACAGGACGTTTTTTACTACGTCACGATGATGAACGAGAACTACGCACAGCCGTCGTTGCCGCCAGAGGTGGCCCCGGACATCATTAAGGGATGCTACAAATTCAGTAGCTATTCACGCATATCCAACGGGGACTTGAGCACGATTTCACACTCAAATTCTGTCAAAACCCCGAAAACTGGGCCGGTTACGCTCATGGGCTCGGGCGCCATCCTGACCGAAGTCATCAAAGCCGCCATGCAGTTGGCCGCGCAGGGAGTTGATGTGGATGTGTTCAGCGTGACCAGCTGGAGCGAGTTGGCGCGGGACGGTGCCGCCAGCACAACCGCAGGGAAGAGCTCCTTCGTTGCGCAGCAACTGGCCAGCAGCCACGGCCCCGTCATCGCCGCGACCGACTATGTGCGCGCGGTGCCGGAGTCGGTTCGCGCCTGGTTGCCCGTGGGACGCGCTTACGTCACGCTGGGCACCGATGGCTTTGGGCGCAGCGACACCCGGGCCGCATTGCGTCAATTCTTTGGGGTCGACGCCGCTGCCATTGTGGCGGCCGCGCTTGCGGCCTTGCGTGCAGACTAAGTAGAAGCGTCGAGGGCCGCTTCCAGTGCATCAATGAACATGGCAGCCACATCAAACCCGGTCTGGTCGAAGATTTCCTGAAAGCAGGTGGGGCTGGTCACGTTGATCTCGGTCACGCACTCGCCAATGATGTCCAGGCCCACCAGCAGCAGGCCGCGTGCCGCCAGAATCGGGCCAAGGAACTCGGCCACGCTGCGGTCGTGTGCATTCAGGGGCTGTGCCACGCCCTTGCCACCCACGGCCAGGTTGCCGCGTACTTCGCCGCCCTGGGGAATACGGGCCAGGCAGAACGGCACGGGTTGGCCGCCAATCACCAGCACGCGTTTGTCGCCCCGTGAAATCGCAGGCAAAAACTTTTGCACCATCACTGTTTGCGCACCCTCGCGGTTCAGCGTCTCGGTGATGGCACCGAGGTTCAGGCCGTCTTCCTTGACCCGAAAAATGCCCATACCGCCCATACCGTCCAGCGGCTTCAAGATGATGTCCTGGTGCTCGGCGTGAAAGCGTTTGATGTCGTCGGCATCGCGCGTCACCAGCGTCGGGCCGATGAACTGGGGGAACTCCATGATGGCCAGCTTTTCGGGGTGATCGCGCAAGGCGGATGGCTTGTTGAAGACTCTGGCCCCCTCGCGCTCGGCCTGCTCCAGCAGATGGGTGGCGTAGAAAAATTCAGAGTCAAACGGCGGGTCTTTGCGCATGATGACTGCGTCAAAGTCCGCCAGGGCTTGCGGGCGTTCGTTGGGCTTGGACTGTTTGGCGATGAACCAGCTTTCAGAATCCCCCGTCAGGGTGATGTCGCGCACAAAGGCAGTCACTTTTTCGCCGCGCTGCCAGCGCACATCTTTGGGTTCGCAGGCCGCCAAGGTGTGGCCGCGTTTTTGGGCCTCGCGCATCATCACAAAGGTGGTGTCCTTGTAGATTTTGAAAGACTCAAGCGGGTCGGCGATGAAGAGGATGTTCATGGAGAGAGTATGAAGAGAGGGTGAGGCCGCACTCGGGCCGTTTGTCAGACCGGCTTAGTCGCTGGTTTCCCGAACTGTTGCACAAAAACCGCCAACGCGCCCGCCACCACCCCCCAAAAGGCCGAGCCGACTCCGGCTATTTGCAGGCCGCTGAGCGTGACCAGAAAAGTAATGATCGCGGCTTCGCGGTGGGTATCGTCCTTCACGGCGGTGGCCAGCGCACCACCAATCGTGCCCAGCAAGGCCAGCCCGGCAATCGCCGCAACCAGCTCCTTGGGGAATGAGGTCAACACGCCTGTGATGGTGGCGCCAAAAATGCCGATCAGCACATAAATAGCGCCGCAGGACACAGCGGCGGTGTAACGGCGTTTAGGGTCGGGGTGGGCTTCTTCGCCCATGCAGATGGCGGCGGTGATGGCGCTCAGGTTGAGTGCAAACGCACCAAACGGGGCCAGCACCAGCGTGGCCAGACCGGTGAGGGTGATGACTTTTGAGATCGGAATACCAGCGTCACTGTGGCTGGGGGTGGTCGCTGACTTGCGCCCATACCCCGCAGCTTGAATGGCCGCCACTCCGGGCAGGTTTTGCGATGCCATGGTCACCACAAACAAGGGGATTGCCAGACTGATGCTGGCTGCGAGTGTGAATTGCGGCATCACGAACACAGGTGTGGCAAAGCTCAGGCTGACGGACGACCAGGCCATTTGTCCCCTTGCCGCTGCATAGGCCACACCGCCCAGCAGCGTCAACACCACCGGCA
>JANOLC010000285.1:0-2071 GCA_031419575.1 Burkholderiales bacterium
TGGGCAGTGTTGCCCGTACCAATCGAGAAGCTTTGCCAGTTGACCGCTGAGTGGCTGGTACCCACGCCGTTGGTAGTGGTGACCACCAGTTTGTTGGCCTGGCTGGTGTTCAGGGTGGCCGTGCCGTGGATGGCGACTGCACCGGTGGGCAAGGTTTGGGCGAATACGGGGGCGGCTACAAACGCCGCAGCCAACGAAAGCGCCAGCATTGTGGGCTTAAAAGCGGGTGAGGGGTAAGCCATGCAGGACATCCTTTCGGCCAAGACCGCGCCCGACCATGGAGCGCAAGCTCCCGATTCTACGTACATAGCCTCAGGGTTTGCATGTTTCACCTTCTACAACCAACGTGTCTTTGTCTTTGTTCCGGCTCTTCTTACCCAGCGGGTCGCTTGGATCGGTGCTTTGGGTGGCCAGCGCAGCCTCAAACTTGTCCAGGAACTCATCGAAGAAGCTGGTCGACGTTGTGCCGCTTGAGCCTGGCGCGTATACCGGTGCGCCGCCGGCGGTGTAGCTGACGGGATTGCCCACGGTGTAGGCGTTGGGGCCAAAGGTCATGCTGCCACCGGCGCGTGCGTTGACACCCAAGGCACCTCGCACCAGGCTGTTTTGCACCAGGTTGCCCGCCGCATTAAGACTAATGGCCCCAGCGGTGGAGGTCAGGTTGCCGTTCAGTGTGACGTTGCCTGGGCTGGTGAGGTTGGTGGCTGTGAGGTTGATACTACCCCCAGCGGTGACACCGTCAACGCCAATGGCCAGTGGGCTGTTGGCGATCATGGCGATGCTGCCGTTGGGGGCTTGTAGGGCACCTGATGTGGAAATGCCACCGGTATTGACGATGCCGATATTGCCGTTAGCAGCGCGTATGCCTTGGATGTCAATGGCACCCACGCTGGTGAGCTCGATATTGCCAGTGGTTGTGGATTCGGCCTTGAAGCTACCAATTTTGTTATTGGTCTGGTTCAAAACCGTGCTGGCCAGGGAGCGGGTGGCCAGCAGACCTGCGGTGACCATGGCTTCGTTTTGACGGATGGCACCGTTCAGGGCGGTGAGGCTGATGGAGCCCGCCCGCACAGCACCCAGTGTCAGATCACCCGCATTTTGGGTGATAGTGACGGCTCCTCCCATGTCGATGGTGCCGCCAGTTTGCATGAAGCTGCCATTGACGGTGAGGGAGCCCGCACCACTGAGTGCCCCACCAGTTTGGCTATATTGGATGGTTCTGAAGCTGTCCGCCACCATCAGGGTTCCACCGGCGAGGGTGACGCTGCCCAGACTGGTGATAGATTGCAGGCTGCTGGCCCCGGCTGATGCGTCGTACAGAACGGCCGCCCCAATGGGAATAACCACTGAGAGGACATTGCCCCCCAATGGTGACATGTCCCAGTTGGCGGCGTTGCTCCATAGGCCGCTGGCGGATGCGGTCCAGGTGGCCAATGGGGCTGGCGTGACTGTACCGATATTGCCGCTGGCAGAGGCCAGGTAGCCGTAGGTAGGCTTGCCGTTGGTATCCATGGCAGTGACTGCGGCACCAAACGCACTGACGTTTTTGCCAGTGCCCACATTGATGTTAGAAAACAAAGTACCAGTCCCGGCGACCGTGCCCGATGTTTCACCAAAGAGTGCGCCTGACAACCCCACAATGGACGCGCCAGCCAGATCAATATAGCTGCCGCCGTTGAAAACCTTGGTGACCGTGCCTGTGAGGCTTCCGCTCAGCGAGGGTGTGTCAGACCAAAGGCTGCCGTTGCCCGTACCCAGCGGGGTTGCACCGAAGACTGCGTTGACTTGCTTGAAGTCTGCTGAAGCAGGGGCAAACATACCGTAAGCGTGTAACTGTGCGGGATCAGAGAGATAGGTTAACCAGCGCGCGCCACCTATAACACTTGCACTTGTTGCATTCAGCAAACCCGTGTCAGCCCCCAGCACCAGAGTGTTGCCTGCATTAACGTGAAAATCCACGCCATACACGGTAAGACCTGCAGCGGCTCTTAACAGAACACTCCCTGCCGACGTGACAACTGCTGAGCCGTCTGTGTTGAGGTCAATCGTACCCGCCGTAGAGCGCATTTCT
>JANOLC010000286.1:0-4869 GCA_031419575.1 Burkholderiales bacterium
CGCCATGCTGGTGATGAACACCTCGGGGTAGCCATCACCGTCCAGGTCGTGGCTGGCAATGCCCATACCCCAAATCTGCAAGGGCTTCCAGCCCTGTGCGGCGGTGTACAGCGTGGGTGCCTGCCCCGGCGTCATTTTCCAGAGCTGCTCTTGTCCGTCCTTGTAGTACTCGCGGTCATTGGCCACGCGCAAGTCGGCCTGACCAGTGCGGCTCCAGTCAGAAAACAGCATGGACAGGGCGCAATGGCCTGGCACCAAGGGCACGGGTGGCGCATAACCCTTGCTCGACGCATCAGGCCGAAGCAGCAAGCCCGGCGTGCAACTGCCCCAGGGAAACTCGGGCTTGCTACGGTCAACATAGGTGCCAATGGCCAGCGTGGGCCAACTTTGGCCGCGCTCCCAGGTGGCAGAAAACGCCGTATGCCACCCATTGCCGGTCTCAATCTTCCAAAGCTGATTGGCGCGCTGAAACTTGCAGCCACCCAGGCCTTTGAACACCTCCACCTCGCCCACGCGCAGAACCACCAAATCGATGTTGCCATCGCCGTCAATGTCCAGCGGGTACGCGCCGATGGCATTGGTCAGTTCCAGCCCGGATCGCTCCTCCTGCAGCTTGAGGGGCCCGCCGCGTGTGCTGCGGTTGCGGTAAAACTTGGCCTTGTTCACCCCGGCGGTCACGTACACCTCCGGCAAACCGTCGCCGTCGCAGTCAAACGTAGCGACACCGCCGCCGACCATGAATTCGTCTTCACCCTCAAAGCGGCTTTGCAAACCAGCGGTATCGGTTTCTTCCACAAAGCGGGGGATGGCTGGGGCGATGGCCAGCGCGACGGGCTCGGCCGCCGTCGCGATCAAGGCGGGCTGGCAGGCCAAAACGCCCCAGGCGGCAGCCTTCAGCACAGAAGCTTTTGCAGACATTCGGTTCAAAATCATAGGGCGAGGGCCTTCCAGGTTAATCTACAGGTCAGGGCTCAGGCAGCTTCTTTGTAGAAATATTCGCGCTTTAACGACCGCACGGGCAGCGGAGCCACAGCCTGGCCTATGGCGGCAATGTGTTCGGGTGTGGTACCACAGCAGCCGCCCACAATGTTCACCAACCCCTCAGCAGCGAATTCTCGAATCAGGCGTGACGTGACGTCGGGTGTCTCATCAAAGCCGGTTTCCGACATCGGGTTGGGCAGGCCCGCGTTGGGGTAGCAGCTGATGTAAGTGTCAGGCGCGACGCGGTTCAGCTCCTGGATATAGGGGCGCATCAACGCTGCACCCAAAGCGCAGTTCAGGCCAATGGCCAAGGGTTGGGCATGGCGCACGCTGTACCAGAACGCGGTAACGGTCTGGCCGCTCAGGATGCGGCCGGACGCATCCGTTACCGTGCCGCTGATGATGAGCGGCAGGCGCTCACCAGAGGCATCAAAGTACTCTTCAATGGCAAATAGCGCCGCCTTGGCGTTGAGCGTGTCAAAAATGGTTTCGACCAGCAGCACGTCGCTACCGCCTTCCACGAGTGCCTCAACCTGTTCGTAGTAAGCAGCCCGCAACTGTTCAAACGTCACATTGCGCGCGCCGGGGTCGTTCACGTCAGGGCTGATGCTGGCTGTTTTGGGTGTGGGGCCGAGGGCTCCCGCCACAAAGCGGGGTTTATCAGGGGTGGAATACTTGTCACAGGCGGTGCGGGCAATTTTGGCGGAGGCCAGGTTCATCTCGCGGGCCAGATTTGCCATGTCGTAATCCGCCTGCGCCACCGTGGTCGCGCCAAAGGTGTTGGTCTCAATCAAGTCGGCTCCGGCGGCCAGATAACCTTCGTGAATGTCGCGAATCACGTCCGGGCGGGTCAGGCTCAGCAACTCGTTGTTGCCTTTCACGTCTTTGTGAAAGTCTTTGAAGCGCTCACCCCTGTATTGCGACTCGTCCAGCCGAAAACGCTGGATCATGGTGCCCATCGCGCCATCCAGAATGGCAATGCGGTTCGCGAGTATGGCGGGCAGCGCCTGACCGCGGGTGTAGGCCAGAGGACGGGGGCGGGAGGGTGATGACGTGTTCATGCCCCAATTGTAGGAAACCTCGGCTGGCCCGACGCGACGCAGGCAACGCAAGGTCGCAAAACATTGCGAGACAATGCCGTCATGAAAAATTTGCTCCCCAAAGCCACTTGGGACCTGATCCGGCAGCGGCCCGATGCGTTGTTTGTCGATGTGCGTATGGAAATCGAGTCGCTTTACGTGGGTCGCCCACCCGGCGTGCACATCATTGCCTGGTACGAATACCCCGACTTGCTGCCCAATGCACCTGAGTTTGTGCGTCAGGTGGCGCGTGAGGCGGGTGACAAAACCCGCACCGTCATCCTGATTTGCCGCAGCGGCAGGCGCACCCTGGACGCAGGTGCGGCGCTGGAAGCGGCTGGGTTCACTGACGTGGTCAACGTGCTGCACGGTTTTGAGGGCGACCTGAACGACACGTTTCACCGCTCGACCCTGAACGGCTGGCGGTATGACGGCCTGCCCTGGGAGCAGATGTAATTCCGCCTCCATTTCAACGCCACAGGGTGTTGCCCCTCCTAGCCGTGCAAAAGCACTGTCGTTGTCGGTGCGCCTACTGTGGCATTGAAATGGAAGAGGAATAAGCTCTAAAAATGCCTCAAGTCCCCGTCAAATATACATAGTTAGCTCTAGTTTTGATAGCAATCGATCATCTCGCCGAAACGGCATCGCCAGCCTCAACTCTGCCCCAAACCTGCCGAACCTTGCTGCGTGAGGTATTTGGCTACGACCAGTTTCGCGGGCCACAGCAAGCCATCATCGAACATGTCGCCGCTGGCGGTGATGCGCTGGTGCTCATGCCCACGGGCGGCGGCAAATCGCTGTGCTACCAGATTCCGGCGATTGCCCGCCAGCAGCGGGGGCATGGCGTCACCATCGTCGTCTCGCCGCTGATTGCGCTGATGCACGACCAGGTCGGCGCGCTGCATGAGGCCGGGGTCAGCGCCGCATTTTTGAACTCAACCCTGTCGTTTGACGAGGCCGGCGACGTGGAGCGCCGCCTGATGCGCGGTGACATCACGCTGCTGTACGCGGCACCCGAGCGTGTCACCACGTCGCGCTTTCTGGGCCAGCTCGATGCCCTGCATGCACGCGGCAACCTGAGCCTGTTTGCCATCGACGAAGCCCATTGCGTGAGCCAGTGGGGCCACGACTTTCGCCCGGAGTACCGCGCGCTCACCGTGCTGCACGAGCGCTACGCTGACGTGCCACGCATTGCGCTCACCGCCACCGCCGACGCGCTGACGCGCGAGGACATTCTGGAGCGCCTGCAATTGCAGGACGCACGCGCCTTTGTCAGCAGTTTTGACCGCCCCAATATCCGCTACACCATCGTCGAGAAGAAAGATGCCACCCAGCAACTGCTGCGCTTCATCTCGCGCGAGCATTTGGGGGATGCGGGCGTGGTCTATTGCCAGTCGCGCAAACGGGTGGAAGACATCGCCCAGATTTTGTGCAATGAGGGCATTGACGCGTTGCCCTACCACGCCGGGCTGGACGTGAAAATCCGCCAGTCCAACCAGGACAGATTTTTGCGTGCTGAGGGCATTGTGATGGTGGCCACCATCGCTTTCGGCATGGGCATCGACAAACCCGACGTACGCTTTGTGGCCCACCTGGACATGCCCAAGAACATCGAGGGCTACTACCAGGAAACCGGCCGCGCCGGACGCGATGGCGAGGCCGCCGATGCCTGGATGGCCTACGGACTGCAAGACGTGGTGAACCAGCGCCGCATGATTGACGAGAGCCCGGCTGGCGAGGAGTTCAAGCAGGGCCTGCGCGGCAAGCTCGATGCGCTGCTAGGCCTGGCCGAAGCCACCGACTGCCGGCGCGTGCGGCTGCTGCATTACTTTGACGAGGCCAGCCAGCCCTGCGGAAATTGCGACAACTGCTTACAGCCACCCGCTGTTTGGGACGGGACTGATGCCGCGCGCAAACTGCTCAGCACCATCTACCGCGTGCAGCAGCAGAGCGGCATCAGCTTCGGCGCCGGGCACATCATGGACATCCTGCGCGGCAAGACGACCGAGAAGGTCACCCAGTTTGACCACCAGTCCATCAGCACGTTTGGCATTGGGGCGGATTTGTCAGAGCTGCAATTGCGCGGCGTGCTGCGGCAGTTGATTGCCATCAGCGCCGTGGCGGTGGACGCGCAGGCGTTCAATACGCTGCAACTCACCGACGCATCGCGCGCTGTACTTAAGGGCGAAGTGATGGTGCGGTTGCGTCAATCGACGTCGTCAACGTCGTCCCCCGCTGAAGCCAGGGCTGCGCGGCAGGGCAAACGCTCTGCCACCGGATCGGCCAAGCCGGTAGGCGCCAAAGTCGCAGTTGCGCTGGACGACGCAGGCCAAACCCGGTTCACCGCACTCAAAGCCTGGCGCGCCGAAGTCGCCAAAGAACACAACCTGCCCGCCTACGTGATTTTTCACGACGCCACGCTCGCAGCGATTGCCGAACGCGCGCCGCAGTCGCTGGACGACTTGCAAGGCATCAGCGGGATTGGGGCGAAGAAGCTGGAGGCCTATGGCGCCGAGGTGTTGCGGGTGGCGTTGCTGTAATTGTCACTATAGTTTATATAGCGAACTATTGATGATAGACGGGGACTAAGGGCACATTTACCCCCACAATGGCGGCATGCTGAATCTTCAACACATCCAAGCCGCCGCCGCCCGCCTGCAAGGCCACATCTTGCACACGCCTTGTGTGGCGTCTCGCACCTTGTCAGACATCACCGGCGCGCAGGTGTTTCTCAAGTTCGAGAACCTGCAATTCACCGCCTCATTCAAAGAGCGTGGCGCCTGCAACAAGTTGTCGCAACTGCCCAACC
>JANOLC010000287.1:0-15982 GCA_031419575.1 Burkholderiales bacterium
GCCTGCCCCCGCAGCACAGCCGCTAATTTCCAGGCCAGGTTGTCGGCATCTGCCACACCGGTGTTGCCACCCCGTGCCCCAAACGGGCTGACGATTTTTGCCGTGTCACCCATGAAAAACACCCGTCCACTGCGCAGCGCATCCAGGCACTGGCTGCGATACGCATAGGGCCCGACCCAAACGATGTCAACCTTGACGTCTTCACCGAATTGCAGCTTCAGGCGTTCTCGCACCACGTCTTCCCGGCTGACATAGTTGGGGTCGGCGTTGGGGGCCATTTGGTAATCAATGCGCCAGACGTCGTCGGCCATCAGGTGTTGCCACACGGCGCGGTTCTCGTTAAAGGGCGCTTCAATCCACGTGTGGCGCTCGACCGGTGGGTGTGTTGAAAATCGCACATCGGCAATGCACCAGCGGTCGTCACCGCGTTTGATTTGTTTGGTGGCACCCACCCAATCGTGAAACGGCGTGTGTGAGCCGCTGGCATCGATAACGTGGTCTGCCTCAATCTGGTAGCTGCCCTGAGGTGTTTCAACGGTGAGCGTGGCGAAAGCGTCGCTCTGCTCGAACGCCGTCACGCGGGACTGCCAGCGCAGGTCCACGTGGCCCAACTCCGTCACACGTTCAACCAGATAGCCCTCAATGTAGAACTGCTGGATGTTGATGAATGGCGGCTGCGTGGACTGGTTGAAGTCGCTTTGCTGGCGCAAATCGAAGGAATAAACCTCATCAGAACCTGCAAAGGTGCGGCCCACGCTCCATTGAATGCCTTTGACCGCAATGCGCTCGTAAATGCCCAGCTTGTGAAAAATCTCCAGCGACTTTTGCGTGTAACAAATGCCACGGGATGAGGCGCCTTTCACGCCCACCGTACTGTCCTCGTCCAGCAAAACTGCGCTTATGCCAAGGTGAGCCAAGGAGCAGGCCAGCGTCAACCCGGTGATGCCACCGCCCACGATGACGATAGGGTGGCGAACGCGCGTTGTGCTGCCCAACTCGGGGGGCGCTACAAACGGGTATTCGGGCAAGGTGTAGCCAGTGCCCTGGGTGAACTCATAACCGTTGGTGAACGCAGTACTTTGACAGGTGCTTGATGAAGCCGTCATTTCACAAACTCGGGACGGTCGTTTTGCTGAGGTTTGAGGGCATCCACTATTTCGCCTTCAGCGCGATCCCTGCGCCACTGGGCTTTGCGTGCCGTCCATTCGTTCAGGCGGCTATGGGCGGTTTTGCTTTCCTGCAGCATCTGGAATTCGTCGGCCAATTGGGCGGTGAGTTCCATGCGCACACCGTTGGGGTCAAAGAAATAGATGCTCTTGAAGATATGATGATCTGTCACCCCCAGCACCTCAACCCCATGCGCCTCCAGCCGGGCCTTCATGTCGAGCAGGGCCTGCACGTCGTTCACCCGAAACGAGACATGGTTGACCCACAGGGGCGTGTTGGGCGAGGGCAGGGCGGCCTCGTCATCGCCCAGGTCAAAAAATGCAATGAAGCTGCCATCCTGCAATCGGAAAAAGAAGTGTGTGTAGGGGCAATACTCACCCGTGCTGGGCACGATGTCACTCTGGATGATGTGGTACATCGGCAAGCCCAGAATGTCTTCGTAAAAGTGCCTTGTCTCTTCAGCATCTTTGGCGCGATAGGCGTAATGGTGCAGCTGCTGAATGGGAGCCGGTGCGGGCAAGCTGGTCAAGCGGGTAGGCTGGGGTGCTTGGTGTGAGGTGAGCATACCTGTCTCCAAAAAAATTCAACAATGCGTAATCGATTCACTCCATCGTAATTCATGCCGCTTGTAGCGCAAAACGTAGCGAACTATGTGGTCTATTGAGCGTCTAATTGAGAATGAATATCAACAAGTTAGCATTCATAGGGATAGACAATTTAAGGCATTGAGGCAGCCAATTAGACGCAGTCACCTAGATGCACTACGCTTTGACGGTCTTTGGGTGAATTGGCAACGGTTTGCCTCAAAGCAAAAAGCGATTGTTTTCAATCAACACCCCGCAACCCTTAGGAGATTTCCATGGCAGCACTCAAAGGCTCCAAGACGGAAGACAACCTGAAAGCCGCCTTCGCAGGCGAGTCACAGGCCAACCGCCGCTATTTGTATTTCGCGAACAAGGCCGACATTGAAGGCCAGCCCGACGTGGCAGCGTTGTTCCGCTCCACTGCCGAAGGCGAGACCGGCCACGCGCACGGTCACCTGGAGTGGCTGGAAACCTGTGGCGACCCCGCCACCGGCATGCCGTTCGGCGCCACCCGTGACAACCTCAAATCAGCCGTGGCTGGTGAGACTCACGAGTACACCGACATGTACCCCGGCATGGCCAAAACCGCCCGTGACGAAGCTCACGACGAGGTGGCAGACTGGTTTGAGACCTTGGCCAAGGCCGAGCGCTCACACGCCAATCGTTACGCCAAGGCGCTCGCCGAACTGGTGGACTAAAGCCCCGAACCGTTCACCCTGAGCTCGTAGAGGGGTCTGCTGCTTTGCAACGGACAGGCTTCGACGAGCTCAGCTCGAACGGACTGGGAGACACGTTCTCTCACAAGCAAAAGCAACCCCCAAAACTACCCACGAGACCACCACCATGGCACGCGAAGGCAACCTGTCCGCTCCTACCCGTCACCCCATTGACTGGAAAGGCCCGGACTACTACAACGAAGAAGCCACACTCCACGAAATGGAGCGCATCTTTGACATTTGCCACGGCTGCCGCCGTTGCGTGAGTTTGTGCGGCTCATTCCCCACGTTGTTCGACTTGGTGGATGAGAGCAAAACCATGGAGGTGGATGGGGTTGATAAAAAGGACTACTGGAAGGTGGTGGACCAGTGTTACCTGTGTGACCTGTGTTACCTGACTAAATGCCCCTACGTGCCACCGCATGAATTCAACCTCGACTTTCCGCACACCATGTTGCGCGCCAAGGCCATCAAATTCAAAAAAGGCGAGGTGGGTTTTGGTGAAAAACTGCTGGCTTCGACCGACGTACACGGGCAGCTTGCGGGCATTCCTATCGTGGTGCAAGCTGTCAACGCGGTGAACAAAACGGCGTTGGCGCGTGAGGTGATGGAGACGACGCTGGGTGTGGACAAAGATGCCTGGTTGCCCGCACTGGCGACAAAGAAGTTTCGCCACGGCACGCCCAAGGCCAAAGCCACTGTTGTGAACAACGGTGCCAAAACGCCCGGCAAGGTGGCCATCTACGCTACCTGCTACATCAATTACAACGAGCCCGGCATTGGCCACGACCTGTTGAAAATCCTGGACCACAACGACGTGCCTTATGTGATTGTGGAAAAAGAAAAATGTTGCGGCATGCCCAAGCTGGAGCTGGGTGACCTGGAATCGGTGAACCACAGCAAGGAAGCCAACATTCCGGTGTTGGTCAAGTACGCCAAAGACGGTTTTGCCATTTTGGCCGCAGTGCCCAGTTGCGCCTTGATGTTCAAGCAGGAAATTCCGCTGATGTACCCCGATGAGGCTGACGTTCAGCTCGTCAAGGAAGCCATGTGGGACCCGTTTGAATACCTGATGCAGCGCAAGCGCGATGGCTTGCTCAAGGTTGATTTTCCTGTGGCCTTAGGCAAGATCAGCTACCAGATTCCCTGCCATGGCCGCGTGCAAAATATTGGCAAGAAGACCGAAGAAATGTTGAAGATGGTGCCCGGTACCAGTGTGCACACGCACGAGCGCTGCAGCGGCCATGCGGGTACTTTTGGCGTGAAAAAAGCCACGCACCAACAGGCCATGAAAATTGGCAAACCGCTATTCAAGGCCATGGCCAATCACAAAGATGGTGGCCTGCCTGATGTGATCAGCAGCGATTGCCCGTTGGGGGGGCACCACATTGCACAGGGCTTTGAAGTCAATAACCTGGCTAATGGACAAAATATGCCGCAGCAAAAACACCCGCTCACGTTGATACGTGAAGCTTACGGATTGAAGTAAGGAGCACTATGCAAACAAACGGAAATATCACGATGGAAAGCCTCATGTCGCTTGAGGCCTATACCAAGTACCGCAAGGCCAACAAGCCCGCCATCATGGCGCACCGCAAGCTGCGTAGCGTGCGGCTGGGTGAGAATATCAACCTGCAGTTTGAAAGCGAGATCACCATCCGCTACCAGATTCAGGAAATGTTACGCATTGAAAAAGTATTTGAAGAAGAAGGCATTCAGCAGGAGCTGGACGCCTATGTGCCCCTGATGCCCGACGGTAGTAACTGGAAGGCCACCATGCTGCTGGAATACCCCGACGTGAATGAACGCAAGCGCGAGTTGGCCCGGCTCATTGGTGTGGAAGACCAGTTGTTTGTCGAGGTGGAAGGCCACGCCCGCGTGTACGCCATTGCCGACGAAGACCTGGAGCGTGAGAACGACGAGAAAACCTCGGCCGTTCACTTTGTGCGGTTTGAGTTCACGTCGGTGATGTGCGCCGCCATCAAAGCCGGTGCCGGGGTCAAGCTGGGTTGTGACCATACCCACTACCCGGCGCACACGATGATCGCGCCTGAAACGATGGCCTCCCTAGCCGGGGATTTAAAGTAGCGCTGTTGATTCCCCATGCTCTTTCTCCTCTCGCCCGCCAAATCTCTCGACTACGACCCTGCAGATGGTGACGTTCCCCACACCCTACCGCTGTTCGTCAAACAATCCACCGAGCTAATCAAGCTGCTGCGCGAAAAATCACCGCAGCAGATTGCGGCGTTGATGGATTTGAGCGATGCGCTCTCCGCGCTCAACGTGGAGCGCTACCAGGCGTGGCGGCCAAAAATCACGGCTACCAATGCCAAACAGGCTGTGCTCGCCTTTGATGGTGATGTCTACGGTGGGTTGAATGCCAAAACCCTCAAGTCCAAAGACCTGACGTGGGCGCAAGAGCACGTCTGCATTTTGAGCGGTCTGTACGGCGTGCTTCGCCCGCTGGACTGGATGCAGCCCTACAGGCTGGAGATGGGCACTCGCCTTGAGAACGCCAAGGGAGCTACCCTGTATAAATTTTGGGGCAGCCAGCTGTCTGATTATTTCAATGAGTGCCTGTCAACCGAGAAGACCCCGGTGGTGATCAACCTGGCTTCCCAAGAGTATTTCAAGGCAGTGGATGTCAAGGCACTACAAGCCCGCGTGGTGGAATGCGTGTTTGAAGACTTCAAGAATGGCCAGTACAAAATTATCAGCTTCAACGCCAAGCGGGCGCGCGGCTTGATGGCGCGCTTTGCCATTCAGCACCAGCCCAAGACGCCTAAAAAGCTGGAAAGTTTCGATGCCGAGGGCTGGGCTTTTGCGCCGGCTGTGTCGGCACCAGACCGATTGGTGTTTCGCCGCCAACTTGCCGACTGAGTGCCCACTGGGTCGACTCAAAACGTATTTAGTCAAAAAATGGGCTTCAAGTCCCCGTAAATATTGAATAGTTAGCTATGAAAATTAGAGCAAATGGAATCAGCATCGAAATCGATGACACGGGCACTGCAGCTGACGGCCAGGATCGCCCCGTGGTCATGCTCATCATGGGCTTGGGGATGCAGCTCATCGCTTGGCCCATGGACCTGGTGCATGCACTGGTGGACGCAGGTTACCGGGTGGTGCGGTTTGACAATCGAGACATCGGCTTGAGCCAGCACTTTGACGATGCCGGCGTACCCAACATTCTGTGGGCCGGTCTGAAGGCGCGCCTGGGGTTGACAGTGCAGGCACCCTACTCATTGACCGATATGGCCCGCGATGCCATTGGTGTGCTGGATGCCTTGAATATCGCCAAAGCGCATATTGTGGGGGTCAGCATGGGCGGGATGATTGCGCAGCGCGTGGCACTGGCCGCACCCCAGCGGTGTTTGAGCCTGACCAGCATCATGAGCACCAGCGGTGCACGGGGTCTGCCGCAAACCAAGCCCCACGTGGTGCGCGCCCTCATCAGCCGCCCTGCCAGCCTGGAGCCGAAAGACATTGGGGATTTTTACGTGAAGCTGATCAGCGTGATTGGCAGCCCTGGCTTTCCCGTGCCCGAGGCCGAGGTGCGTGCCCGCGCTGCCATTGCCTTCAAACGCAGCTACCACCCGCAAGGTGTGTCGCGCCAGATGCTGGCCATCATGGCCGACACACGCCGCGCCAGTGAACTTGAAAACGTCACGGTGCCTACGCTGGTCGTGCATGGCACGCAGGATGTGCTGGTGCCCTTTGCCTGCGGTCAGGACACTGCCAAGCGCATTTCTGGTGCGAAGTTTGTGCCGATCGAAGGCATGGGCCATGATTTGCCACCCGGCGTGGTGCAGCGGCTTCTGATTAGCTTGATCCCGCACTTCAAAACTGTATGAATATGACCCCCATTCTCGCCATTGCATGTGCTTCGATGCCCCCCGAGGGGGCCGAAATCTCCTTGGGGCGGCCCGGCGGCGATTTATGACCCCCGAACAATCCCAACTGGGCAAAGCCAGCAGCTATATCGACCAGTACGACGCGTCACTGCTGTTCCCCATCCCGCGCCAGGGCAAACGTGCCGAGATCGGCATCAACGGCGCGCTGCCGTTTCTGGGGGGCGACATGTGGACGGCGTTTGAACTGAGCTGGCTCAATTTGCGTGGTAAGCCGCAATTGGCGCTGGCCCACTTCACCGTGCCGTGCGAGACCACCAACATCATCGAGAGCAAGTCGTTCAAGCTCTACCTCAACAGTTTCAACAACACGCAGTTTGCGAGTGCCGATGAGGTCAAAGCGCGGCTGCGGGCGGATTTGAGTGAGGCAGTGTGGCGGGGAGCAACACCTCAAGCCGTTCGGGCTGAGCCTGTCGAAGCCCCTTCGATGCACTCAGGACAGACCCTTCGACAAGCTCAGGGCGAACGGTCAGTGCCTGCGTCCATCGGCGTGAGCCTGCTTGGCGCTGATCTGTTCGACCGGGAACCCGTGCATGAACTGGACGGCCTGAGTCTGGACCGGCTTGACATTGACTGCACCCGCTACACCCCCGCGCCCGAGTTGCTAACGGTCACGCCCAACGAAGCCCCGGTGAGCGAAGTGTTCACCAGCAACCTGCTCAAAAGCAATTGTCTGGTCACTGGCCAGCCCGACTGGGGCAGCGTGCAAATCAGCTACACGGGTGATCAGATCGAGCAGGGCGGCCTGCTGCAATACCTGGTGAGTTTCAGAAACCACAACGAGTTTCATGAGCAGTGCGTGGAGCGCATCTTCATGGACATCTGGACGCGGTGCAAGCCGATGAAGCTGGCCGTCTATGCCCGCTACACACGGCGCGGCGGGCTGGACATCAACCCGTTTCGGACCAGCTACCCGGCACCGCTTCCGCGCAATATCCGCCACGCCCGACAGTGACGGCGGTGAAAATTTTTGCTACTGAATAAGTAGCAAATTATTTACCTTAACGCCCAATGAATGTGGGCAGTCGTTTTTGTAGAAATGCTTGCACCGCCTCCTGATGGTCGTGGCTGCGATTGGACAATCCTTCGTAGCCAATGGAAGCATCCATGATGCTGTGGGCAAGTTGCTTGAGTCCGATGTTGACTGACTGTTTGGTGGTGCGTATGGCCTGCAGCGCTCCGCCGGCGAGGCGGTCGGCAAATGCATCGACGCGCGTATCCAGTTCGGCTGCGGCTACGGCGTAGTTGATCAACCCCATTCGGGCTGCATCAGGTGCCAGTATCAGATCGCCTGTCATCAGATATTCTTTGGCTCGGGCATAGCCTATCAATTGCGGCCAAATCACTGCGCCGCCATCACCTGCCGTCAGGCCAACATTGACGTGCGGGTCGCCAATCTTGGCGTGTTCTGCGGCGAAGATCACGTCGCAAAACAGTGCAAGGGTTGCACCCAACCCGGTCGCATGGCCATTTAGTTTGGCGATTACCGGCTTGTCGCATTCCAGCAACGAGAAAATGATGCGTTTGGCCTCGCGCGCCGTGCTGCGGTCGAACTCTTCGGGGTGGTCAATCATGGATTGCATCCACTGTAGGTCGCCACCTGAAGAAAACGCGCGGCCCGCGCCGGTCAGCACAATGACATCCGACTCGGGGTCATCGGCGGCATCAATAAACACCTGTGCCAGTTCTCGGTGCATGTCGGCACCGATGGCATTGAGTGTCTCTGGCCGGTTGAGGGTCAGCGTGAGGATACGGCCCCGCCGACTGTGCAGGATGGTGCCATAGCTGTCGAGTTTTGACATGGGTTCAACTTCAGTGAAATCGCTGCACGGGAACGACTTTTGAACCACCCAGCTCACGCGACTTCAAACAAGCCTGCCGCGCCCATGCCACCGCCTACGCACATGGTGACGACGACATACTTCACGCCACGGCGCTGGCCTTCTATCAGCGCGTGACCCACCAGGCGCGCCCCGGTCATGCCGTAGGGGTGGCCGATAGAGATGCTACCGCCGTCGACGTTGTATTTCTCCGGGTCTATGCCGAGCTGGTCTCGGCAATAAATCGCCTGACAGGCAAAGGCTTCGTTGAGCTCCCACAGGCCGATATCTTCTACCTTCAGGCCGTGCAGCTTGAGCAGTTTGGGGATAGCATAGATTGGACCTATGCCCATTTCCTCGGGCGCGCATCCGGCCACTGCCATGCCACGGTAGATGCCCAGGGGCTTGAGGCCGCGGCGCTGGGCCAGGCCAGCTTCCATCACCACGCAGGCGCTTGCACCGTCAGATAGCTGGCTTGCATTGCCGGCTGTTACCACGCCACCTTCAATCACAGGCTTGAGCGCCTGCAGACCTTGCAGCGCAGTGTCGGCCCGGTTGCCCTCGTCACGGGTCAGGGTAACTTCGCGATAGCTAATGACGCCGGTAGCCTTGTCGGCCATGGCCATGCTGGTGGTAAAGGGCACGATCTCGCGGTCGAAACGGCCCTCTTGCTGGGCACGTGCGGTGCGCTGTTGCGACTGCAGGGAATAAAGGTCCTGCGACTCGCGGCTGATACCGTACTTGCGCGCCACAAACTCGGCGGTCATCAACATTGGCATGTACGCTGTCGGTGACAAGCGCTCTAGGTTAGCGTCCTTGGCCGCCATCACGCCCTCAAAGTAGTTTTTCTGTTCAGCCGTGATGTTCTCATGCCCACCGGCCACGACGATGTCCATGCCGTCCACCATCACCTGTTTGGCCGCTGTGGCAATCGCCATCAGGCCCGAGGCGCATTGCCGGTCCATGGTCTGGCCGGGCGCCGTCACAGGCAGGCCTGCAGCCAATGCGGCGTTGCGTGCGAGATTCATACCAGCCGTGCCTGATGTCAACACGGTGCCGATGACTACGTCTTCCACCTCCGCGCCTTCGATATTCGCGCGCTGCACGGCCTGATTGATCACGTGGCCTAGCATGGTGGGCGATTTGGTGTTGTTGAGTGATCCGCGGTAAGCGCGGCCGATGCCCGTGCGTGCAGTGGAAACGATAACGGCTTGTCTCATGATGATGTCCTTTGGGTGGTTAATGTGCGGTTGGGAAGTGCGCGTCAATCGTCGAGATCAATGCGCGCAGGGAATTTTTGTGTCTTCAGTGAGCGTTGCTGTCGGTACCCAAATAGGCCGCGATCACGGTTTCGTTGTTTTGCACTTCCTGCGCAGTGCCCTCTGCGATCTTGCTGCCGAAGTCCAGTACCACGATCTTGTCGGAGATTTCCATGATGGTTGGGATGTCGTGTTCGACCAGAAGGAAGGTGATTCCGAATTGTTCTCGCACTTTTTGTATTAACGCGGTCATCGCGGATTTCTCAGCTGCGCTCATGCCCGCCATGGGCTCGTCCAGCAACACCAGGCGGGCCTTCTGCATCAGGGCTCGGGCGAATTCCACCTGCTTCTGCCGACCGTAGGAGAGCTCGGCGGGCTTGAGATTGGCCGCGTCCTCCATGCTCAGGAAGGCCAGTACGTCGTGGGCCGATGCCAAAGCGGCCTTTTGTTCGGCGCGCGCACGCGCAGTCTTGAACGCGCCTTGCAACAGGCCCGAACTGCCCTGCTGGTAGGCTCCCACCAAAAGGTTCTCCAGCACGGTGAGGCCGCCAAAGAGCGCCAGATTTTGGAAGGTACGTGCAATGCCGTGGCGCGACACCTTGTAGGCAGCCTGCGCGGTAATGTCCTCACCATCAAATGTCACCTTGCCACCGGTGGGCGTGTACATGCCTGTCACACAATTGAATAGTGTGGTTTTGCCTGCGCCGTTGGGACCGATGAGCGAGGTGATTGCCCCCCGTTCTAATGTGAACGATACATCGTTAAGCGCGGTGATGCCCTGGAAGCGCATTTGCAGTGACGAGACTTCGAGCAAAGGTGTGCTCATACAGCCTCCTTCATGGCCATCGGCGCCGGGCGATTTGTGCCCAGGTAAGACTCTTTCATGGCGTCGTTTGCCGCCACTTCTCTGGCTGGGCCTGACAACACAACCCGGCCGCCGCTGAGGACGTAGGCCGTGGTTGCGAACTCCAACGCAAGCCGCGCATTCTGTTCGACCACCAGCATGGCAGTTCCCAGTTGTTCACCAACCAGGCGCAGCTGCTTGTAAATGTCTTTCACGATCAGCGGTGCTAGACCCAGAGACAGTTCGTCTACCAGCAGCAGTTGCGGCCGGCCTATCAGCGCGCGGCCCAGGGCCAGCATCTGCTGCTCGCCGCCGGACAACCAGCCCGCAGAGGACTGGCGTCGTTCGAGCAACCGGGGGAAAAGTGTGTAGACGGAATCGAGCCCTTCGCGCACCTTGGCACGCGGCAGGATGGCGGCACCTACCAGCAGGTTGTCCTCTACGGTTAGCTGTTTGAAGACCAGACGCCCTTCCGGTACCTGGCCCATGCCTTTGCGCACCAAACGATGCGCCGGCTGGCCGAGGATGGATTCACCGCCGAAGCTGACCGAACCGCCGGTCACGTGGCCGTGGTGCAGGTTCAGCAGACCAGTCACGGCGCGGATGAGTGTGGTCTTGCCGGCGCCGTTGGCGCCCAGCAGTGCCACGATGCTGCCTTGCGGCACCGACAGGCTGACGTTTTCCAGTGCAAGGCCCTTGCGGGCATAACCGACCGAGAGGTTCTTGATTTCGAGCATATTCGCCATCACTGCCCCCGCTTGGACAGGATACGGTCGCGCCATTGCTTGCCCATGCCGGCAATGCCGCCGGGTGCGAAGATCAGCAACAGAATCACCATACCGCCAAAAATGAGTTGCACCAGTTGCGCCTTGTGTTCAACCAGCACCAAATGAACCAGACCTGTGGATTCCCCGGCCTGCGAGGCAAACCCGTTGATGACCGACGGCAGCAACAGCCACAGCGCAGCACCGACGAGAGATCCCCACAGCGAACCCATGCCACCGATGATGATCATGGCAATGAACTGAATCGCGAAGTTGATACCGAAGGCTTCGGAGGTCACGTTGGTCAGGTAGTACGCATAGAGCGCGCCAGCCATGGAGGCAATGGCCGAGCTGAGCGCAAATGCCTTGAGGCGCAGGATACGCACGTCCGCACCGACAGCGGTAGCGGCTAGCTCGTGGTCGCGCATGGCCATCAGCACACGCCCTTCGCGCGTGCGCAGCGTGTTGCTCAGGCCCCAGTACACCAGTGCAACGACAGGAAGCAGAAAAAAGTACCAGCGCATAGACGTATTCAACTCGAACCCGCCCAGCTTGGCCGCCCCGTAGGGTATGCCCACGAAATCGAAGAACTTGAACTGGAACTGAAGGAAGGAAAAGATGACGATGTAGTGCAGAGCCATCGTTGACAACACAAAGTACAACCCACGCACCCGCAACGACGGCAGGCCGGCCAGCAGGCCTGTCAGGGCGCCTGTGACACCCGCCATCAGAAGCACCAGCGGAAACGGCCAACCCCAAAGTGTGCCCGCCGCCGCGGCAGTCATCGCGCCCATCGCATAAAGAGCCGCATGGCCGATGGAGATCAGACCGGCGCAACCGGTCAGGTAGTTGAGCGAAAGGGCACCGAGCATGGCGATGAGCATCAGATTGATTTGGGTCAGTCCCAAGTTAAGCAACTGCATGTTGGACAGGTGGATGCCGAAGATTGCCCGCTCCGTCAGCACCACCGGCAGATAAAACAGGACGGCGACGAAAGCTGCCCTCCAGGCCCATCGCTTTAAAGCGCCACTGGATGGCGCGTGAGTCACAGCAGCGAGTGTGGGTGTATTCATGGCAAACATAGGATGGACTTAGACGCGACCCAGTTCTTTTTGGCCGAAGAGCCCCCAGGGCCGAACCATCAGGATCAGCAGCAGAAGGCCGTATATGACGATGTCGCTGGACTTGGGTGAGATGTAGGTGGCCGCCAGCTGCTCAATCAAACCGACCAGGATGCCTCCAACAATGGCGCCGGGAATGCTTTGCATGCCACCGATCACGACGGCAGGTAAGGCTAGAAGGCCAATGCTCTCGAGCTCAGTAGAGACGATCTGCAGCTGTCCCAGAAAAACGCCGCCGATGGCGGCAAGCACGCTGCCGATGGCCCAGGCCAGGCGGTTCATGACGTTGACATTGATACCCGAGACTACCGCCGCCTCGTGGCCGTCAGCCGTGGCGCGCATCAGCAGACCAACAGAGGTGAACTTGAAGAAGGCGCCGAACCCAGCCATGCAGATCCAACTGACCAACATCGCCGTCAAATGCAGTTGGGATACCCGCAGATTGCCAATCACGAACACACCGCTTGGCAGTGGTGTGTTCAGTGGGCGGCCTTGCGATCCATAGAACATCTCGATCAGCGCCCGCAGCACGATAGACAGGGCGATGGTCAGCATAATGACAGACAACATAGGGCGGCCAGAGAGTGGCTGGATCAGCAGCACGTGGATTACCACCCCGAGCAGGGCCGACGCGCCGATGATGAACATCACCGCCACGCCAAAAGGCAACTTCAGCACAGAAACGGCAGTGACGGCGAAGAAAGCACCGCACACCACGAACATGCCCTGCGCGAAGTTGAAGACGTCCGTCGCCTTGAAGACGACCGCAAAACCCAGGGCAACCAGGCCATAGATGCTGCCTACCGCTAGGCCGCCAAAGAGTACTTGTGCAAGCATGATGATTCCTGGTTGTCGTGTACTGTGGGGCTTACTTGATGTACTTCTCGAAGTCTTTGAAGCCACCGTGGCTTTTGACTTTGTTGGTGGCGTAATCGAAAGAGATCATCTTGTGCACCTGCGGTCCACCGTGGTCAGTCGTGCTGTAGTTGATCGGCGCAGTCAGGCCGCCAGTGTCAGCCGTAAAACCCTTGCCCATGGATTCCACGAGCCGTGCACGCGTCACGTTGGCGCCCAGTTGGGAAATACGGTCACCCACCATGTGCCCCACGATCCAGCCAGCGGCGTAGTTGATGTCTTCCTTGATGGCGCCGCGACCAGCCTTGTCGGCAAACGCGCTGAGTTCCTTGTTGCCAGGGGTGTCGTCCGAACCACCGGGGGACAGGCAGGTGGCCACGTAGTAGTTGGCACCGGCCTGCGCACCCATGGCGGCATAAATCTGCGGCTGCGCCAGGTAAGTGATCGCGAAGGCCGGAATCTTCACCCCGTATTGGGCCAGCGCCTTCATGGTCAGGACAGCCGTGTTGTTCACACCATAGATGGCGATGAAATCGGGCTTCAGGTTCATGATCTCCAGTGCCTGGGGTGTCACGTCCACCGCTGTGACCTTCATCGTCACCAGGGTCGCGGTGCCCCCCAGTTTGGTCACTGCCTCGGCCACGTAGTCGTGATATTCCTTGCCGCCAGCGCTCTCGATGGACACCGTCACCACCTTAGGCGCCTTGAGCTTGAGGGTGTCAGTGAAATAACCAACACCGGTTTGCGCCATGGGCTTGTAAGCACACATACCGTGGTAGGTCAGGGGCGATGCGGGCTCAATCAGGGCCTTTGTGGGGGTGTAGGTGCCGACCACAGGCACCTTGCCCGCACGGATGGTTGGAGCCAATGCCACCTGGCCGCCGGAACTGCCCATTCCCGAGATACCCAGCACAGGAGTCTGGGAGACGAACTTCTCGTAGATGATCTTGTCCTGGGCCGCGTTGAACTTGTTGTCTTCCGCCAGTACGTTGATCTTGCGCCCGCCAATTCCCCCCGCTTCGTTCACCTTGCGCATGTAATCCTGGAAGCCTTTGACCCAGGTGCTCTGTGCCTCGGCGGTCGGCCCGCTCATGTCCATTTGCACGCCCCAGTCGATGCGGTCTTTGTAGACACCGTCTTGGGGCGCTTCTTGCGCAGTGGCGCTTAACGCCAGCAAGCCGGTGACGGCCGCTGAAGTTAACGTTAGGCAGATTCTTGGTGGCTTTTTCATGGTGTCTCCTGGAGTAATAACTGCCGGCAGTGGGCAGTGCGGGTTGAAGAAAGGGTGTTGTTTCATGAGGTTGGTGCTGTCGCGCGGTGCAATTCCTGGCCGATGGTGTTGAACACGTAGTCGGCAATCACATTGGCGGCGGGAACCAGTTTTCCTTGGCTGAGCAGGCCGTGGGTCTGATCGCTAAGGTGCAGGGTCGTTACGCGCACGCCCTCAGTGTCAAGGCGACGGGCATATTCAAGGCCTTCGTCACACAGGGGGTCATGCGCGACCGTCAGGACCAGTGCGGGCGGCGCACCGGCAAGACTGACGGCCCGTTGAGGCGACGCGCGCCAGGTGAGCCGGTCGGAGACGTTGGGTGTGTAGTGGTCAATAAACCATCGCATGGTTGCAGCCGTTAAGGGCACGCCCGTTGTCATTGATTGGTAAGACGCGCTGCTGGCAGTCAGGTCGAGCGCCGGGTAGATCAGTGCCTGATAGGTCGAGCGCGGCACACTACCGTCACGTCCCATCAGGGCCAATGCAGCGGCGAGGTTGCCGCCAGCACTGTCGCCGCCCACGCCGATGCTGTCCCGATCAATTTTCAATTCTGCGGCATGCCCGTCCACCCAATGCATTGCCGCGGCCGCGTCGTCGAGTGCCGCCGGAAACGGATGCTCCGGTGCCAGCCGATAGTCCACTGCAACCACGCAAATTTGGGCCATGGAGGCCAGTCGGCGGCACATCCGGTCATGGCTCTGCAGGTTGCCGATGACCCAGCCGCCGCCGTGCAAGAAAACCATGCAGGGCAACGGACTGTTTGGGCTGGTCCCCAGGCCACGGTAAATGCGCAGTGGCAACGCGCCACCCGGGCCCGAGATGGAGACATCGCGCACTGAAGCGACCTCACCGCCAGGCGACTGCATCGACGCCCAGCTTGCGGCATAGGCAGCACGCGCGGCAAAGGGCGTCAGGGTCTCAAACGGTGGATAGCCCGCTTTGCGGGCCAGAGCCAGCAGCCGTGCGGTGTCCGGATCGAGGGTGAGCGTGGAGGGGTTCATGGGGTGGCTGCCAGGTGTTTCACGTGCCGGTCCACTGTGGCGCGCGCTTTTCAGTAAACGCCAATGCGCCTTCGCGTGCATCGTTGGAGTCAATGACTTGGTCCAGTCTTTCGCGCTGGCGGTCCCATAGCTCCGCAGCGGGCCAGGTGGGTGCTTCGGTCATGATGCGTTTGGTCATCTGCACCGCCAGCGGTCCGTTGGTGGCAATGGCACGTGCCAACGCCAACGCACCTTCAAGCGCTCCGCCGGGTGTGGTCAAGCGGTTAACCAGGCCCCATTGCCGCGCTTCGGCTGCGGACATCAGTGCGCCGGTCAACGCGTATTCAAGTGCAATCTGGCGCGGTATGCGTTGCGGCAAGCGGATCAAGCCGCCAGAGCCTGCGATCAGCCCGCGTTTGACTTCGGGAATACCGAATTGCGCGTTGTCGGCGGCCACAATCAGATCGCAGGCCAGCGCAATCTCGCAGCCACCGGCCAACGCATACCCCTCGACGGCCGCGATCAATGGCTTGCGAGGGGGCGTTTCACAGATCCCGGCCAGGCCCCGGCCTTCAAGCTCCACGCGTTCGCCACGCAAAAATGCTTTGAGGTCCATGCCGGCGCAGAAGTGACCACCCGCGCCGGTAAGGATGCCCAGCACCAACGCCGGATCGGCATCGAGTTCGTCCATGGC
>JANOLC010000288.1:0-5116 GCA_031419575.1 Burkholderiales bacterium
CCGTGATATCTCCCGCGCCGCCGAAGCACTGAAGCCGGCCGCGTCAGGTCGCTTGCACTTGTTTTTGGCGACCAGTGCGTTGCACATGGAAAAGAAGCTTCGGATGACGCCCGACCAAGTGTTCGAGCAAGCCAAGTTGTCCACCCGATTTGCCCGCAACCTGATGGCTGACATTGAATTCAGCCCTGAAGACGGCTACCGCTCAGACCCAGATTTTTTGTGCCGCGTGCTCGAAGCGGTGATCGCTGAAGGTGCCACCACCATCAACGTGCCCGACACCGTGGGTTATGCCATCCCCGAGTTGTATGGCAATTTCATCAAGAACCTGCGCGAGCGCATTCCGAATTCCGACAAGGCGGTTTGGTCAGTGCATTGCCATAACGACCTCGGCATGGCGGTCGCCAACTCGCTTGCTGGTGTCAAAATTGGCGGTGCGCGGCAGGTGGAGTGCACCATCAACGGTTTGGGTGAGCGTGCGGGGAATTGCTCTTTGGAAGAAGTCGTCATGGCAGTTAAAACCCGCCGGGACTACTTCGATTTGGACATGAATATTGACACCAAACACATCCTGGCCACCAGCCGCATGGTCAGCCAGACCACCGGTTTTGTGGTTCAACCCAACAAGGCGGTGGTTGGTGCCAACGCTTTTGCGCATGCCTCCGGCATCCACCAGGATGGCGTATTAAAGGCACGGGACACTTACGAAATCATGCGGGCCGAAGACGTGGGCTGGACGGCCAACAAAATTGTGCTGGGCAAACTGAGCGGCAGAAACGCCTTCAAGCAACGCCTGCAAGACTTGGGCGTGCAGATGGAGAGCGAGGCCGACATCAACACGGCCTTTGCGCGCTTCAAGGAACTGGCTGACCGCAAGAGCGATATTTTTGACGAAGACATTCTGGCTTTGGTCAGCGACGAAAGCGTTTCTCATGAGAACGAGGAATACAGTTTTGTGTCGCTCTCGCAGCACAGTGAAACCGGTGAGCGTCCACAAGCCAGTGTGGTGTTTACGGCGGGCGGCAAAGAGTTCAAAGCCTCATCGGAGGGCAACGGCCCGGTCGATGCATCCCTGAAGGCCATTGAGTCGCACGTCAAAAGTGGCGCTGAAATGGTGCTTTATTCGGTTAACGCCATCAGTGGCTCGACTGAGAGCCAGGGTGAGGTCACGGTGCGGCTCCAAAACAGCGGTCGAGTTGTGAACGGTGTCGGCTCAGACCCTGACATTGTGGTGGCATCCGCTAAAGCTTATCTGAGTGCTCTCAACAAGTTACATAGCAAAGCTGATCGAGTAGCTGCACAAGGCTAAATGTTTGCTTAGTTTTGCGGTGATTGTTGAGATATACACCGCAAGTAGTTGATCTTATGTATTTTTATTGGATAAACTCAAGGCAACGGGTTGAAAATCAGTCGCCGAACGCAGCGTCGGCAAATGTTGCAACTATTGCCTTGGGAAATACTTTGAAATCAATCACCACACTTTTCTCGAGTAGCCTGGTTGCCCTGTCTTTTCTGCTGTGCGCGAACAGCAGCGTGCAGGCAGCCCAAAGCCAACGAAGCGTCGTAAAAACTTCGTCAAGTGTTGCCAAACAAAAACTCAGAAACACCAAGATTGCATCAAATGTCCGACGCAAAGCCGTGGTGCAGGCAGCCGTCATACCTGCCAAGCCGTCATTTGGTGAAGTGGCCGGATTGCATGCTGCCCCGGACGCTTTGGCGCTGAAATCCAGTGTCGCTTTGGTTATTGACCAAGACACGCGGGAAGTCCTCTTCAGCAAAAACGAGCAGGTAATTTTGCCGATCGCGTCACTGACCAAGCTAATGACAGGATTGGTGATCAGCGAAGCCGGGCTGCCAACGACTGAGATGATCACTATTTCGCAAGCCGATGTGGATACTGAAAAGGGTAGCCGCTCTCGTCTGAAGGTGGGGACCGAGCTCAGCCGCGGCGAGCTAATGCACTTGGCTTTGATGTCCAGTGAAAACCGGGCCGCCCATGCTCTAGGGCGTAGTTATCCGGGTGGTATGCCAGTTTTTATTGGTTTGATGAACGCCAAAGCCAAAATGTTGGGTATGAATGACACCAAGTATGTGGAACCTACCGGTTTGTCAAGTAAAAATCAGTCAAGCGCACGAGATTTGGCGATGCTGGTCAATGTTGCGCATGGCGACTCAACCTTGCGTGAATTGTCTACGTCTCCGAGCTATCAGGTTGAAGTGGGTAAACGAACCCTTCAGTACAACAACACCAATCGGTTGGTAAAAAGCCCGGCTTGGGACATTGGTCTGCAAAAAACCGGCTATATCTCGGAGGCTGGTCAATGTTTGGTCATGCAAGCCAAAGTGTCTGGCCGCAAGCTGATCATGGTGTTTCTGGATTCGGCAGGCAAGTTAAGTCGAATTGCCGATGCCGAGCGTGTGCGGCGCTGGGTGGAATCCAATCCAGCAATCAAACAAAAAGTGATGTCACTACCTGCGCCAATGGCGTCGAGCACCACGGCCGCCCATGTTTCTGCATTGGGTTCTTGACGGGCGGACAGGCAGTTAAAACGATGCGGCAATGCCCGTATCAATTTTTAACCAGGATGATGATGGCCTGGCCGATATCCCAAAGTTGTTGAAATTTCGTCAGCAGTGGCTTTTAGCTTTTGTAGCCAACTGTCCTCCAAGCGTTCTGCAGGTGCCGAAATAGACAAGCCCGCAACCAATTTTGATTGATCATCGTAAATACCAGCGGCCATGCACCGCACCCCCAACTCCAATTCTTCATTGTCATTGGCATTGCCATGTTGCCGCACGCGAGACAGTTCACGCTCCAATACGGCTAGTTGGGTGATGCTGTTCTTGGTGTGTCCAGCCAACCCGGTGCGGGTTGCGTAAGCCCGGATACGCTGTGGGTCATCCGCAGCCAAAAACAATTTGCCGACGGATGTGAGGTGTAGCGGAGCCCGTCCTCCAATCGCCCTAACCACCTGCATGCCTGACCGTTCGCTGAAAGCACGCTCGATATAGACGATTTCGTCACCTTGGCGCATGCTCAGGTTGACAGGTTGTTGAATCAGTTTATGCAATTCCCGCATCGGCACCAGAGCCGCATCGCGCACGTTGAGGCGACCCTTGACCAAATTGCCAAGCTCTAACAAGCGCATACCCAAGCGATAACTGCCGGGCTGGGGCCTGTCCACAAACCGGCCCGTGGCCAGATCATTCAAAATTCGGTGGGTTGTTGAGGGATGCAAACCCGTTTTTTCACTGATTTCTTTCAGCGAAACAGGCTCTTCCTTGGAGGCTAAGACATCAATCAGCGCAAACATTCTCTCAATCACTTGAACGGTGGGCGTTGCGGTAATTGCGGTGTCTATTTTTTTCATGGGCTTTCCTGATCGTCAAATGCCATTTTATCTGGTGAAACTGAAATCCATTCGCCGCTCACCAGAACCTGCAGAGGTTTGAATCGAGCTTTGTAGTTCATTTTGGCGCTCTGCCGTATCCAGTACCCCAAATAGAGGTATGGCAAGCCCAACCGCCTGGCTTGGTCAAGCTGCCAAACTACACCGTAGGTGCCGTAACTTGCATTGGTGTCAGGGTCGTAGAACGTGTACACGGCTGAAATGCCATCCTCCAGTACATCCAGAATTGATACCATTTTTAGAGTACCTAGCCGGCCGTCTTTGGCAGGATCCCGGAACTCAACCAGCCTAGAGTTCACTCGGCTTTGCAATAGAAATTGAGTGTATTGATCTACGCTGTCGCGATCCATACCCCCGCCCGCATGGCGGCCATCTTGGTAGCGCAGGTACAACTCGTAGTGTTCTTCGACAAACCCTAAACTAAGTACATACACCTCTAATCCGCCGTGTTTTGATTTGGCGCGCCGTTGACTGCGGTCTGGCTTGAATTGATGTACCAGCACACGCATGGGAGTACAGGCCTGGCAGCCGTCGCAATTAGGACGATAGGTGAAGACGCCGCTGCGCCTGAAGCCCTGAGTCACCAGATCCGAGTAGGTCGAGTTGTTGATCAAGTGGCTAGGGCTAGCTACCTGAGAGCGCGCCTGCCTTCCGCTCAGATAGCTGCACGGGTACGGTGCGGTCGAATAGAACTGGAGCGTTTGAAGCGGTAGTTCCTTGAGGTTTGTCACGGTCCCAAAGCCCTTGAATTCAAAATTTCGCCCCAGTATAGGGGATCAAAATACCAGTTTGGCGGGGAGTGGGTTTGAGCTTTTTGAATGCCAGTTAAAAAATCCAAGCGACCTATTTCGTTGGCACCCAAGGAGGCAAGGTGTGAGGTGTTTTGCTGACAGTCAATGGTTGCAATGTCATGCGCCTTGCAAAAACAGACCAGGGCGGAGAGCGCGATTTTTGAGGCATTGGACTGTAAAGAAAACATTGATTCACCAAACAAAGCCTTCCCTATTGCAACGCAATAAAGTCCGCCCACCAGTCGACCGTCAACCCAGGTTTCGACACTGTGGGCGTATCCTGCTTGGTGCAAATTAATGTAGGCATCGATCATGTCCGAAACAATCCAGGTACCCGGCTGCCCACGCCGAGCACTTTGGGCGCACGCTGCGATGACCGAGTCGAAGGCGGTGTTAAACCTGACCTCGCACCCAGCGGTCGAACGAAATTTCTTGATCGATTGTTTAAGAGAGCGATGCAAGCAAAAATTTGCAACATGAAGCGCCATCCTGGGATTGGGGCTCCACCAAAAAATGGGTTGACCTTCGCTGAACCAGGGAAAAATTCCTTGGCTATAGGCTTGTTTTAGTGTTGCAACATCGAGCCGACCACCTGCCGCGAGCAGGCCGGCCGCAGGTGAGTCCAGCCCCCACGCTTGATCAACCGGAGGAAATGCCTGGCCTGGTGCCAAAAACGGTAGCTGAGTTTGACGGCTTTGCATGCCAGGATTTTGAACTGCAAAATCACAAAATCATCTTGATGCACTAGATTTTGAATAGCGCATCGTGTGAAAACTACAGGTCAGTGCCGTCAGAGGCAAAAGCGGCATTTGAAGACGTTATAATTAAAACTTGTCGGAGTGTGGCGCAGTCTGGTAGCGCACCTGGTTTGGGACCAGGGGGTCCAAGGTTCGAATCCTTGTACTCCGACCAAAAAAC
>JANOLC010000289.1:0-2039 GCA_031419575.1 Burkholderiales bacterium
CCAACTCCTGAGCAGCGTGCAAGCCGCATTGAACACCCCGTGGATTTTGGATATCGACACCACCATCAAACCCTTGTACGGCAAACAAAGCGGCGCTGAGGTCAGCTACAACCCGCACAAACCCGGGCGTCCCAGCCACGCCCTGCACACCCGGACCCAGCGACCAAGGCTGGAGCGCGGTCGAAGACACCCTCAAACTCTCAAGCTGGGACAAGTCGCGCCGGGTGGTGGTCTTGCGTCGCGCCGTTAAAGCCGATTTGGCACTGAGCCGAAAAACCAAGAACGAGGCGGGCGAGCAAATTGAATTAGTCGGCCCTGCAAAATTCACCATCAAACAAAACGCACCCCAAAACCGCGAGTCGTCCACGCCATCCCACGCGCGATCATTCTCGCTGCCACGGCTTGCGCGCCCTGTTGCCCTGACAGCATAGCCCGCAACAAGCGCAAAAAAACCGCCCCGATGCCCAGACGCACAATGGCGCGCATCAACCAACGCAGGTTGTAGCCCGCCGCACAACTGATGGTGTGCAGGGCATCGCCCAACGCCCCCTGGAGCCAGCAGCGCTCCATGCGGTGATCGAACTTCAAGTGCCCAATGGCGGGCTCCACCGCTGAGCGACGTTTGAGCCAGCTCTTTTGTTTCTCACTCAAGCGCTTGTACTTGCCCCGGTGAATGATCTCCTGGCTTGGGTTGTCAGCATCCACGCCTCTAAAACCCAGATCAACCACCACATCCTTGATGGTGACACCTTGGTCTTGCATCAGGTTGGTGGCTTGTTCCAACACGTTGCTCAAAATGTGGCCGTCATACGGGTTGCCGGGAAAGGTGCGCGCACCCAGCATCAGGCCATCAAGGTGTGAGACCACCACCGCACTCTTGACACCAAACTCATAGGGCTTGCGGGCCTTGCCCTTGCCAATGCATTCCACTTCGGGTGCGTGCAGGGCGTAGAGCTTGTTCTTGTCGCCTCGCTGTTGGGTGCGGATGCGCTCAGCGCGCTCGATCCACATGGCCAGATCGCTGGCGACTTTGGGGTGAGCGGGATGCTCACACGAGCTCGCGCTTTGGAGCTTGCGTTGGATCTCACGGATGACGATGCCCAGGATCGTGCGCTGGCGCTTGAGGACGCGCTTCAAGCGTCGGAATTGTTTGGCGTGGGCGTAGCCACCGGCCTTCCAGCGCAAGGCTTTGCCTTCTTTGGCAAAGGTTTGTTTGAGCTGGATACCCATGCGCTTGGCGGTACTGACCACCTTGTGGCGGGCGATCTCCAGCAGGCGGCTGTCGGTGGGGTGGGCGATGGCCTTCTCTTGCACGGTGGTGTCCACAATCACGCGCTCCAGGTCTTTGGGCTTGATTGCCTCCAGGGCAACGGCGGTGTCGATGGTGGCTTTGAGCAGCAGCTCCAGGCCTTCTTCGCCCAGGTCACGACGGAAACGGCCGATCTGGGTGGCGTCGCAGGGCAAGCGGTGTTCAAAGTAGGCCATGCCACTGAAGAACTGCCACAGGATGTTCTCGCTCCAGCGCAGCACCAGTTCTTCGTCGCTGAGGTTGAAGCTGTGTTTGAGGTAGAGCAGGCTGGCCATCAGGCGTATGGGCAGCTTGGGACGCCCGGCGTTGCTGGGACCGGCACCCACCAGGAGCTGGGTGGGGCCGAACATGTCGCGGCCTTCCAAGACCTGGCCAGCGCGCGACTGGCGTTCAAACTTGGCGGCCACTGAGGTTTCGATTTGAGCCCAAGGCAGTCGGGTTGCCAGTACGGCCAGGGGATCGTTCACATTGATCATGGCGTCAATGCGGCTGCGGAAAAAGTCGGGTGTTTGCATCTTCGAATCCCTCAGAAATCTACTACTCAGAAAACGTTTCTTGAGGGATTGGGTGGTCAGGGATTACCCGAGAAAGCTAGGATTCATGCGGGGTGGCGGGGTTTTGCAGGGCCGACTAACAACTATTGAGTTCATGAGTGGTTTCTGCGCGACATCAGTACGGGGCCTATTTGCAAAGAAATACAGGCCAGACAGTCAACACCAGGGTCGGCAAC
>JANOLC010000290.1:0-1637 GCA_031419575.1 Burkholderiales bacterium
ACAACCAGTTAGCAGTGCGCCCGCAGCAACGGCCACAAGGCCAAGAGTCAGTTGAGTTTTCATGATGAATTAGTTGCGTTAAGTGTGTCAGGCGCGTCAGGCGCGCAGGGTTTGATTAAAGAAGGTCATGGTGCGCTCCCAAGCTAATCTGGCCGCCGCCGCATCAAAACGCGGCGTGGTGTCGTTGTTGAACCCGTGTTGCGTGCCCGCGTACTGGTGCGCGGTGTACTTGGCTCCGGCGGATTTCAGCGCCGCCTCATAAGCAGGCCAGGCGTTGTTGATGCGCTCGTCCACGCCTGCAAAATGGATCAGCAACGGGGCCTTCACCTTGGCCGCATCGGCCGCTACGGGATGGTTGCCATAAAACGGCACGGCCGCTGCCAAGTCAGGCAAGCGCACCGCCAGCATGTGGGCAACGCCACCGCCGTAGCAAAACCCCGTCACGCCAATTTTGCCAGTGCAATCGGCACGATTTTTGAGCAGATTGGCCGCGGTGACGAAGTCTTCAATCGTCTTGCTCTGGTCGAGTTTGGGGAACAGGTCACGCGCTTTGTCTTCATCGCCAGGGTAACCACCCAGGGGCGTGAGTGCATCGGGCGCAAAGGCCATGTAGCCGTCCAGCGCCAGGCGGCGGGCGATGTCTTCAATGTGCGGGTTCAGGCCCCGGTTTTCATGCACCACCAGAATGCCGGGCAGCTTGCCCGTGGCATTGGCCGGGCGCGCCAGATAGCCCTTCATGTTGCCGTAACCGTTGGGCGAGGCGTAATCCAGCATCTCGGTTTTGATGCGCTTGTCGTCCTTGGGCACCACTTGGGCGGCTGCAAAATTCGGGCTCAGCGAGGCCAGCAAGCCCACGGCGGTCAAGCCACCCACTGCAAACTTTTGGGCGCGCTCCAAAAATTTGCGTCGGTCAATCACGCCGTGCACGTAGGCGTCAAACAAAATGAGCAGTTCCTGGTCAAAGTCTTGGGCGGTCTTCATGGTCATGGTGATTGATCTCCAAAAAAATGCAGCATAGACGCGCCCGCAGTGGGGCGCAACGGGGTCAACGCTTAACCCCGCAACGCACTGGGGCTTGGGGTAAGGTTCCGTATTCGCTACAAATATATGAGCAAACTATTGATATTTCACAGGGACTTCAGGTCATTTTATTCACCAATTTGACTCACGCCCACTCCATGAACACTCTTGAACAGCTTTGCACCGGCCAACTGGCGGGTACCCGCAAACTGATCCTGCGCTGCGGGTTGACCAAGTTCCCCCGCGAGATTTTTGACCTGGCGGACAGTCTTGAAGTTCTGGACCTATCGGGCAACGCCTTGACATCGTTACCCGACGACCTGCCCCGGCTCACCCGGTTGCGGGTTCTGTTCTGCTCCAACAACCCCTTCACCGAATTGCCTGAGGTGCTGGGTCAGTGCCCGGCATTTACACGAGCGCGGCATCACGCATGGCGACCTGTATGCGCACAACATTTTGATAAGCCCAGGCGGCCACAGCCTGCTGGGCGACTTTGGCGCGGCTTCGTTTTTCTCGTAGGACGATATGTCGCTGGCCCAGGCCCTGCAAGCCATCGAGGTGCGCGCCGTGGGCTGCCTGCTGGAGGAGTTGCTGGCGCGGTGTGAGGCTGATGAAGG
>JANOLC010000291.1:0-6725 GCA_031419575.1 Burkholderiales bacterium
ACATGGGCAGGATCAGCCCAATCTTGAACTTGTTGTCTTGCGCCAGGGCGCCAAGTGATGTCAGGGCCAGCACAGACAGGGCCGTGATTTTGGCGGTATTGATCAGCAGGGTTCTTTTTTTCATGGTGTTCCAATCCGTTATTTAGTTTGCGAAGCATCAGCACGGTGCGTACTATCGGCCCAAACCAGCCACCCCGCAAGTGGCAAGTCATGATTGCAGCTATAGCGGTTTTGCATAACGCAGACCGATAGGCAAGCTGCCCTTCTTGCCTTACTTGCCCGTTTTGGCCGGGTCTTTGACATCTTTCAGCACGTCGAATTCAACGTTGTACAGCTGCCCATTCACGCGCTCGACGCGGCGGATGTAGACGTTTTGCACGATGTCACGCGTTTGGCCGTCAATGTAGATTGGGCCACGCGGGCTCTCAAAGATCTGGCCTTTCATGGCGTTGACCAAGGCCATGCCATCCCCGAGTCCTTTAGTGGATTTGATGGCTTCGTATATCACCCGCATGCCGTCATACGCCGCCACGCCAAAGAAGTTGGGGCGGATGCCCTTGCTCTGCGCCATGTAAGCAGGCACAAATTTTTTGTTCATGGGCGAGTCGTGGTGGGCTGAGTAGGGATGAGAAGTCACCAAACCCAAGGCGACGTCGCCCATATCGTTCAAAATTTCATCGTCGGCCACGCTGCCTTCACCAATGAGTTTGATACCCGCCTTGTCCAGACCGCGCTCGGCAAATTGCTTGAGCAACACCGCGCCCGCACCGGCTGGAACAAACACAAACAGGGCATCGGGTTTCAGATCGCGCACTTTTTGCAAAAACGGCGCGTAGTCCGGGTTGCGAAGTGGTACGCGCAACTCGCCCAAAATTTGCCCGCCGTTCAGCAAAAAGCGGTCTTTGAAGGTTTTCTCCGCGTCAAAGCCCGGGCCATAGTCGGTGACCAGCGTCACCACTTTTTTGATGCCGTTTTTGGGTGCCCATTCGGCTACCCCCAAGGTGACCTGGGGCAGCGTCATGCTGGTGCGAATAATGTAGGGCGACGCCTCGGTCACGATGGACGTAGCCGCCGCCATCACCACCATGGGGGTTTTGCTCTGGGTGGCAATGGGCGCGGTAGCCAGCGCCAGGGGGGTCAGGCCAAACCCGGCCAGCACGTCCACTTTGTCATTGACCACCAGCTCTTGTGCCAACCGCTTGGTGATGTCGGGCACGCCGGTATCGTCTTTGATGACCAGCTCAATCGTGCGGCCAGCGACCGTGTTTCCCTGCTGCGCCATGTAAAGACGCGCGCCGTTCTCAATCTGGCGGCCTGTGGAGGCGAATGGCCCGGTCATGGGCAGTAGCATGCCGATTTTGAACGGCTTGGCTTGGGCCGTGGCCATGCCGGTTTGCAGTGCCAACGCCGTGGCGGCTGTGGCATGCAGAAAAGTACGTTTGTTTGAGTCCAAGTTTGTCACTGTCTATCTCCTGCTATTGAATCAATTGTGTAACTTTCACTGGAAATCCGCACTGATTTGTCATTCGCCTCGCACCCGGGTTAATCAGGTCGCCACGACGAGTCCAGTGTGATGGTTCCCGCCGCACGCGACACACACACGCACATGCGTTTGCACTCGGCCTTTTCACGCACACTCAAGAACACATCGCGGTGATCCATCTCGCCCTGCACCGAGATCACATCCATCGCACACAGGCCGCACTCGCCTCGTCGGCAATCAGAAATGGTCGGCACACCTGCTGCTTCCAGCGCTTCCAACAAGGTGCTGCTTGGCGGTACTTCGATGTCAATGCCGTGGCGCGGCACCGCCAGCCTGAAGGCCTGAGTGGGCAATCGCCCGCTGCTGCCAAAGGTCTCGAACCGCAAGTCAGACTGGGGTCGCCCCGCCGCCTGCCAGGCCGTTTTAAGCGCCTCCAGCATGGGCACGGGGCCGCATGTGTAGAGCTGGGAACCGGTTGGTAGCGCCGCAATCTCACCGGCAAAATCAATCAAGGCAGACCCGCTGTGCAATTGCAAGGGCTGGCCTGGCAAGCCAGAAACAGCCCGCTGTAGTTCAGCCGAAAACACCAGCTCTTGCTCGGTGCGCGCACCGTACAACACGCGCAGCGGCACACCGGTGGCGTGGGCCTGGTCGGCCAGGCGCTGAACCATGCCTACCAGCGGCGTGATGCCAATGCCGCCCGCCACCACCAGGTAGCCGGGCGCCGTCAAGTCCAACGCAAACAGGTTTTGCGGCTCGCTGGTCATGAGCCTGTCGCCCACGGCCAGCCGCCACATGGCCTGCGAGCCGCCCCGCCCCTCATCCATGCGTTTGACAGCAATGCGCCACGCCTTGGGGTCAGGCGCACCAATGAGCGAATAAGACCGGGTCTGCAAGCGGTTGCCGCCGCCCTGCCCGTCTGCCATCACCTGCACTTGCAGATGGGCACCGGGCGGATAAGTTAACGCGTCAACCTGCGCATCGCCGCGCTCATGACTACGAAGCGGAGCAATGTCAAACTGCCGCACGGTAGCGCTGAGGTCACGCAATGCGACCACGGTGGCTGGATTCCAGTTTTGGACGATCTTCATGATGCAGTTTTTGGAAATGTAGCAACGATATTGATGACGCAATGAGTGACAAAACTAGCGACGACGAATGAGTTGCACGCCCGGCAGGACACTGGCGTTTTGCCCGCTGACGGCATCACGCAAATTGGTCTGGGCAATGCGCGAATGCTCACGCATCACGGCCTCAGCACGCGAGCCTTCGCGCTGTTCCACCGCCTGCAACACCTGCCAGTGCTGAGCCTGCGCCACTACAAACATGTCCCGCGCCTGCGGTGAGTTGGACTGCGACACCACAAAGCTGGAAGGCGACGCAAACGGCAGACCCATGATGCGATCGAGCTCTTTGGCAATCACATCGCTGCCAGCCATCTCCACCAGTAACTGGTGAAATTTCTCGTTCAACGCCACGTAGTTTGAGAAGTCGTCGTCAGACAACACGCTTGATTTCAAAATGCCGTCAATCCCCAGCAAACACTCGCGCGCGTCACGCACCACCACGGGGGGTGCGCCGCGCTCGGCCGCGAGGCGCACACACAGGCCCTCCAGCGTGCCGCGCAACTCGATGGCCTCGGAAATATCGCGTTCGCTGAAGGTGCGCACCGCATAGCCGCCATTGGGCAAAGCTTCCAGTAGGCCCTCTTGCTCCAGACGTATCAGCGCAGCACGAATGGGGGTGCGTGACACGCCAATTTTTTCAACAATCGACAGCTCGGCGATACGCGCACCGCCCGCCAGCTCGCCCGACCAGATCAGCTCGCGCAGACGCAGCAGGGCCTTGGCAGAGGCATTTCCAGGCAATATTTCCGAGGGAATAGAGGCTAAAGTGCCTGAAGTCCCCGTTGAATCTACATTGTTAGCTATTGAATTCATAGCGACCAGTTTAAACTGAACCAGCGCCGGTCAGGCCGCTGCATGGATGGGAATGACCGCGGCCGCCGTCACCGTCACCACAGGTTTCTCACGCGCCACCAGGCCGTCAATCAGGCGGCGGGCCCACACGGCACCGGCATCAATGTTGAGGTTGTAAAACTGGTGGTCGGGGTGCGCGTCCATGGCGACTTGCTGCGCTTCCAGAATCAACTCGTCTTCCTGAAAAATGGAAGCCACGCCTTCGCGCAACTGGTGCGTCAGGCGCTGTTCGCCCAGGCTGTAATTGCGGGCAAACGCCCAAAAGTAGTGGCAGGTGCCCTCGGTAGCCGGGGTGATGGTGTTGAGCACAAAACCATTCACGCCCTTGGCGCGGTGGCTTTGGCGCACGTCGCCCTGATTACCGCCGGGCGGCACCGCGCCGGTGCCCGCTTCAGCCACGCCCACATCAATGATGACGGTGCACGGGGCTTCAAACTTGATGATCTGCCAACGGTCTACATTCCCCCGGTAGCCGCGCGCCTCGAACAACTGCTCACCCCAAAATGGTGGTGGCTCAATGTTCTCCATCCAACGCGTTACCGTGGCAGTGCGGTCGCCGTGGGTCGCCACAAAGGGAGCCTCGGCCACGGCCTGCTGGCCAATACTGCTGCCATGCACAAAGGTCTCATGCGTCAAGTCCATCAGGTTGTCGACCACCAGGCGGTAGTCGCACTTGACGGTGATGAGCTTGCCGTCGCCCGTCCAGGCCGGATCATCGTTCCAGTGCAGGTCGGACACCAGCTCGGGGTCAGCCTTGGCAGGGTCGCCGGGCCACACCCACACAAAACGGTGCTTCTCAACCACCGGGTAGCTGCGCACGCAGGCGGATGGGTTCAGCGTTTCCTGGCTGGGCATGTGGGTGCAACGGCCCTGGGCGTTGTAGACCAGCCCGTGATACCCACACACCACCTCGTCGCCCTCCAGCCGCCCCATCGACAGCGGCAGCAGACGGTGCCAGCAGGCATCTTCCAACACCGCAGCGATACCGTCTGATTTGCGAAACATCACCAGTTTCTGGTTGCACACCGTGCGCGGGAGCAGTGCGGATTTGACCTCAATGTCGTAAGCGGCGGCGTACCAGGCATTGAGAGGAAAAGAGGCTTTTTCAGTTTTCATGGATACGTAATGTATACAAAAACATCAAAATACCACTTAAATTTGCCATTTAATTTCGATTTAACTCAATTTTTGTATCCAAAATACAAACATAAAAATGCCTTAACATCCATTTCGATTTCACAACAGAGAGACAAACCATGACCCAACTCCCCGCCCATTACGACCACGTTGGTAGCTTCCTGCGCCCTAAATACCTGCTGGAAGCCCGAGAACAAAAAGCCAACGGCACCATCACCCCCGAGCAGTTGCGGCTGGTCGAAGACAAAGCCATTACCGAGATCGTGAAGTTTCAGGAAGACGTGGGCCTGAAAAGCATCACCGACGGCGAGTTCCGCCGCACCTACTTCCACCTGGATTTTCTGGAGCAGTTGGGTGGCGTGACGGTTGGTGGCGTGACGATGTCAATCGGCCCGGACGGCAAGGAGCACTTGGTGCCGCCCGCCATCCATGTGGTGGACAAAGTCACCCACGCCAAGCAGATTCAGTTGGCCGATTTCGACTACCTGAAGTCCCAGGTTAGCACCGGGCACACGCCCAAGGTGACCATTCCTTCGCCCACCATGCTGCACTTTCGCGGTGGCCGCGCAGGCATCAGCCGCACCGCCTACCCCGAGCTGGAGCCCACTTTTTATGAAGACGTGGCAAAGGCTTATGGCGACGAACTGCGCAGCCTGGCCGCTGCGGGCTGCACCTATGTGCAGATGGACGATACCAACCTGGCCTACCTGTGCGATGAAAAAATGCGCGAAGCGGCCCGTGGCCGTGGCGACGATCCGATCGAACTGGCGCACCGCTATGCCAAGTTCATCAACCTGGTTGTTGCCCAAACGCCGCCCGGCTTGTTGCTGGCCATGCACCTGTGCCGGGGCAACTTCAAAAGCACCCATGCCGCCAGCGGCAACTACGAACCAGTGGCCGAAGCCCTGCTACAGGAAATGAACATCGACGCCTACTTCATGGAGTACGACGACGACCGCAGCGGCGACTTCAAACCCCTGCGTTACCTGCCCAAAGGCAAAACCGTGGTGCTGGGCCTGGTCACCACCAAGTTTGGTGCGATGGAAAGCAAGGACGACCTGAAACGCCGCATTGACGAAGCCGCACGCTATGCCCCGCTGGAGCAACTAGCCCTGTCACCGCAATGCGGGTTCAGCAGCACCGTGCACGGCAATGACATCGCAGTGGAAGCGCAGCGCGCCAAACTGCGGCTGGTGATTGAGACGGCGCAGGAGGTTTGGGGTTAGCACCTGACCGCTAACGAAAAAGCCCGTCAGTGCAAATTGACGGGCTTTTCTAATGGGTAAGCGAAATTACTGCTTGATCGCCTCAACCTGCACCACCAGCTTCACATCATCAGGGAAGCCGAAATTGGCGCCCCAGGTCATGCCCCACTGGCTGCGCTGGATGGTGGTGCTGAAATCACCACCGCAGACTTCGCGCTTGATCATCTGGTTCTGGTAACAGTTGAACTGACTGGCTTTCAGGGTCACTGGATTGGTCTTGCCAAGCAGGGTCAAGGTGCCAACCACTTCAGTCACTTTGTCGCCGCTGAACACCAACTTGTCGGCCGTGAACTTCAGCGTGGGGAACTGTGCGACGTTGAAGAAGTCGGCGCTTTGCAGGTGCTTGTCAAACGGGGCGGTGCCGGTGGAGATGGACGCCGCGTCAATCGTCAGCTCAACCTTGCCTGCTTTGCCTGCGCGGTCAAACTGAACCGTGCCTTCTTTTTTGTCAAAGCGGCCCCGGTTGGTGGACGTGCCAAAGTGGCCGATTTCAAACGTCACGAAGGTGTGAGTGGGGTCAACTGCATAGGTGGCCGATTGGGCTTGTGCTGAGCCGATGGAAAGCACAGCCAGTGCAGCCGTGGCCGCTAAGGAAATCAGGGATGAACGCATGGTTTTCTTTCAAAGAAAGTTAAGGAAATCACAGAGAGACGAAATCGAAAAATTGATTGCCACAAAGGCACGGACAGAAGCGGCAAAGGATGACGCGCCAGGGCTTACAGCTTGCCCACGCCCGTCAGGCCAAATTTGAATTTGACTGACACGTCGTCAGCCACCACAGCCACGGGCACGTTCCCCATCAAGCGCCTGGCGTTTCGCATTGGCGAAAACGAGTGGGCCGACACCTCCATGGTGGCTGAC
>JANOLC010000292.1:0-4330 GCA_031419575.1 Burkholderiales bacterium
GCCTGCGATATGACGACGAGTTCGTCAAACACAAAATTCTGGATGCGATGGGCGACATGTACATGCTGGGCAAACCCCTGCTGGCCGCCTACAGCGCGTTTCGCTCCGGCCACGAGCTAAACAACCAGCTGCTGCGCAAACTGCTGCAGCACACCGAAGCCTGGGACGTTGTGAGCTTTGAAGACGAGAAGCAGGCCCCTTCAGGGTTCGGTCAGTTGGCGCAGGCCTGGTAGGTGAGGTTGCCTATGTTGTTAGATGCCTGTCCTAAGCTCGCCGAGGGGCTTGGGGCGAACGGTTCACGATTCAATAATTAGGCGCACTGACATGCTTTTATTTCGCTGGCTCATCCTGCTTTTGCTGCTGGGCACCTGCGTGTCATTTGCGTTCTTCGCCGCCACGGGCGACCCGCGTTTCAAGCGCTACGGTCTGCTCACCCTGAAGTGGACGCTGATCGCCGCATTCGGGTTTTTTGCGGTTCTGATTCTGGAGCGGATTGGCTGACAGTCGTTTTCATGCCTAACAGGATGCTATGGTTTGCGTAGCAAACTATTGATATTCGACGGGGACTTGAGGCCATTTTTATCTAAAAACGATCGCCAAGAAGCCACCAACGCTTGTGCAGCTCACAACGCCTCATTCTGGTTAACCTGTACAGGTTAGCTAGTTTTTAAGGAGTCGCCTCATGATCACCGTTACCTCGGTTGAAGCACAAAACCGTTTCGGCCAGTTGCTCGACACCGTGCAGCGCGAGCCGGTCACCACCACGCGGCATGGGCGCACGGCTGCTTTCATTGTGTCGGCCCAGGACATGCAGGAGCTGCAACACTGGCACGCTGCGCGGCGCAAGCAAACCACTGCCCTGGACGCTTTTGAAGCGCACTTTGCTAAAGCGGATGCCCAGCTCTCGCCCGCAGCCCGCGAGTTAACTGATGAGGATGTTGTGCGTATGGTGAAAGAGCCCCAGTGAGGTTGCGGCCAACAACACATGCAGGGATGCCAAAGAGGCCAAGTTTTTGTCGCTGGCCTTGAACTGTCAAGCAGTCGCGCTGATTTCCAGCGATGCCGACTTGCAGGTACTTCACCCATGGCATGGCATCCCCCCCATCCTGACACCTGCTGCGTTTTTGCAGCTCAACACGCCATGAGCCTGAATAAGGAAATCAGCTTCGAGCTGGAGATCTGCCAGCAGCTCGCTGCCCACAACCGAGCGGTTTGAATCGGCGCTGTTGCGCGCGGCAACCATCACCAGCCGCAAGGCTTGGTATCGGGGGTGGTAGATGGAAGTGGGCACACCGGGATGATTGATTGACTTTTTAGATGAGCAGTCTGCGCCTCTTGGGCGCAGACTGCTTCTATTTGTATGCCACTAAACCCCAAACATACCCATCAGCGCCGCCGTCATCGTCACATAGCGCAAAAACTTGCCAATCGCCATGTAGGCCACGCAGGGCCAGAACGGCAGTTTGAGCCAACCGGCGACGCCACACAGCGGGTCGCCCACCACGGGCAACCAGGCCAGCAGGCACGCCTTGGGGCCGATGCGCTCCAGCCAGCCTAACGCGCGCAGATGTGTAGCGGAGTGGCGGTATTTGTCCACCACTTTGTGTGACGCCAACCCCATGGCCCAGGTGACTGCTCCGCCCAATGTGTTGCCGACCGTGGCCACAAAAATAGCTGACCAAAACAAATCAGGGTTGAGCTTGACCAAGCCAAACAGCACCGGTTCTGAGCCCAACGGCAACAGGGTGGCCGAAATGAATGACACCACAAACACCGTGCTCAAGCCAAATTGCGGCAGTGCCAACAGAGTGAGGAGGTGGTCGATCCAGGCTTGCATGAGTGGGGTTGAAGTTATTTAAATTGCTGAAATTTTAGGCAGCTAGAATAGCGCCGCAGGCCGCCACATTGTGCCGCAGTGCTGTTTGCAACCCTACCCCACGCCACCCATCCCACCGTTTCTCAGGCACGCCCATCGCATGAACATTGGCCAATTCACGCTGGCGAATTCCCTGTTTGTCGCGCCCATGGCGGGGGTGACGGACAGGCCGTTTCGGCAACTTTGCAAATCGCTGGGTGCGGGTTATGCAGTGAGTGAAATGGTGACGTCTCGGCCCGATTTGTGGAACACACTCAAGACCTCTCGCCGTGCCAACCACGAAGGCGAACCCGGCCCGATTGCCGTGCAAATTGCGGGCACGGATGCGCAAATGATGGCCGATGCAGCCGCTTACAACATCGACCGGGGCGCGCAGATCATCGACATCAACATGGGTTGCCCGGCCAAGAAAGTCTGCAACAAATGGGCGGGATCCGCCCTGATGCAGGACGAGGCGCTGGCCCTGTCCATCGTCGAGGCGGTGGTTGCCGCCTGCGAGCCGCACCGTGTGCCGGTGACCTTGAAAATGCGCACCGGCTGGAGCCAATCCAACAAGAACGCAGCGCGCATTGCGCTGGCGGCGCAGAACGCCGGTGTGCAGATGATCACCGTGCATGGCCGCACACGCGAGCAGGGTTACGGCGGGCAGGCAGAGTTCGAGACCATCACGGCAGTCAAGGCGGCGCTCAACATTCCGGTGGTGGCCAATGGCGACATCACCACGCCCGAGAAAGCGCGGGATGTGTTGAAGCTGACCGGTGCCGACGCGGTGATGATTGGTCGTGCAGCGCAGGGCAGGCCCTGGATTTTTCGGGAAATCGCCCACTTTCTGGCGACCGGTACGCACTTGGCACCGCCCCTGGTGGCCGATGTCAAACGCTTGTCGCTGGCGCATTTGCGTGACCATTACGATTTGTACGGTGAGTTTTTGGGTGTACGCAGCGCGCGCAAACACATTGGCTGGTACGTGAAGTTTTTGCCAGGCGGCGAGGCCTTCCGAGCCCGCATGAATTTGATTGAGGACAGCCAGGCGCAGACCCAGGCGGTGGCCGATTATTTTGACGAATTGGGGGCGGCGACAGACAGGCTGCCACCTCCCATCACCACAGCGGAAGACGAAGATTCAATGGAAACAATAAAACCCCGGTCAATTCACCCATGAGCAAGAAACACATTGAAGAATGCGTGCGCGACAGTCTGGAGGGCTACTTCAAAGACCTGCACGGGATTGAGCCGGGCGGCATGCACGACATGATGCTCAGAATTGTGGAAAAGCCGCTGCTCGAAGTGGTGATGGAACACGCTGAAAACAACCAGTCCAAAGCCGCCCAATGGCTGGGACTGAATCGCAACACGCTGCGCAAAAAGCTGGTTGAACACAAACTTATTTCGTAACCCATTCCCTCTATGAACGCTACTTCTACGCCAACTAAATCCCCATCCAACGCGCCAACCTTGCGCGCGCTGCTGTCGGTGTCCGACAAAACCGGCATTGTTGAATTCGCTACGGCGCTGCACGAGCTGGGCGTTCAATTGCTTTCCACCGGCGGCACCGCCAAACTGCTGGCCGATGCCAAATTGCCAGTGACCGAGGTGGCCGACCACACCGGCTTCCCCGAGATGCTGGATGGCCGCGTTAAAACACTGCACCCCAAAGTGCACGGCGGTCTGCTGGCGCGACGTGACGTGCCCGAACACATGGCGGCTCTCACCGAGCACAACATTGCCACCATTGATTTGCTGGTGGTCAACCTGTACCCGTTTGAAGCCACCGTGGCCAAACCGGGCTGCACGCTGGAAGACGCGATTGAGAACATCGACATCGGTGGACCGGCCATGGTGCGTAGTGCGGCCAAAAACTGGAAAGACGTGGGTGTGCTCACCGACGCATCGCAGTACGCCGGGGTGCTGGCCGAATTGAAGGCCGACGGTAAACTTACCGACAAGACCAAATTTGCGCTGTCCGTGGCGGCATTCAACCGCATTAGCCAGTATGACGGGGCCATCAGCGACTATTTGTCGGGCATTCAGGCGGACGGCAGCCACGCATTGTTTCCGGCGCAATCCAATGGCCGTTTCGTCAAACTCCAAGACCTCCGTTATGGCGAGAACCCGCACCAGCAAGCTGCTTTTTACCGCGACCTGTACCCAGCACCTGGCTCGCTGGTATCCGCCAGGCAGTTGCAGGGTAAGGCGCTGAGCTACAACAACATTGCCGATGCCGATGCGGCCTGGGAGTGCGTCAAAAGCTTCACCGAGCCTGCCTGTGTGATCGTCAAGCACGCCAACCCCTGCGGCGTGGCCGTGGGCGTGGATGGGCTGGAGGCCTACAGCAAGGCTTTCAAAACTGACCCTACCTCGGCATTTGGCGGCATTATTGCCCTGAACTCCCCGCTGGATGGCGCTACTGCGCTATTGATTTCGAAGCAGTTTGTAGAGGTGCTGATGGCCCCG
>JANOLC010000293.1:0-3227 GCA_031419575.1 Burkholderiales bacterium
GATGCTTGTTTCTGGAACCCCTTGCCGACGGGAAGTTCAACTGCGGCATCTATGGGTCGGTGTGGCGGCGCTTCTCAAACTGCGGGTCTTTTCCGATCAATCGCAATGACATCGAACGGTACGACTGTCCCAGCTACTTCGTCAAGGGTGAAGCGCCGATTCACTTTGTGGCGCGCGCGAAGCAGGCAACCGCTCATGTCACAACCGTCACCTAAGCTGGCCGCTGACGCAAAGCATGCTCTAAGTGCATCAACCGTTCGCAGCGGTCTTGCGGAACACGACTTCGCCGGTGGCCAAGTGCACCACCCGAATCTCGCTGCCGTAGGGCACGGTCACGCTTTTGGCCGCCACAACGATAGCGAGCGAACGATCCAGCATCAAGATTTCAGTGGCCCCCGGCCCACTCAGTAGCGGCCCGACGATGGGGTGGGAGCTTTCAATTCGGTAGTTCATTTCTGACACAGTGAACTCCTGGTTTTTCGCAGACTACGACATTTCCAGTTTAGTGATGGTCGATGACACTTTGAAGGCACCAACTGCATTGAAATGGCAAAAAATTCCGTATTTGTCACTCAATTTTCACGAAGGGAGTCGATGCTAGTGGTGTGGCATGTCGCTGCACACCAGCCTTTGCGAGGCCCTTCATGACCATCGACACCACCGCTCTGATTTCAATGACGCCTGCCATTGGCAAACCAACCAAGCACTGGCTCGTCCATGAGTGCTCGGTGGTTGGCAAGTGCTTGGTGCTTGCGCTGGTGATGGCCTGGCTAGCCGCCTGCTCCCCGCGCCATCTCATTATTCAGGGCGTGGCCAATGAGCTGGCCAGCCAGGGCAACGCCGTGGAGGACGACCTGGTGCTGGCGCGCGAGGCTAGCGCGTTTTACCTAAAGCTGTCCGAATCACTGCTGAGCGAGTCGCCCGGCAACCTGAAGCTGGCCGAGGCTGTCAGCGTCGGGTTCACGCAGTACCCGTTTGCATTTGTGGCCTTTGAGGCTGAACGCGTAGAGGCCAAAGACAACCCTGACACCATCGCCGACCTGCCGCTGGCCATTCGACTGGCAAGCTTGGCCTATGCCCTCAAACCGGACCATGGCGACGGCGCACTGGCCACCCAAGACCGCCCCGCGTTTGAAGCGCTGTTGCGTCAGGCTCTGGCCGCAAGCCTGACACGGCGCGACCTGTCTAACGAAGTCATGCGGGAGCGCGCCCCGTGGCTGCTGGAAGCGGCTGACGATCTTTTTTGACTGGTCCTCACTTGTTTCCACTTGCATCCGATAGGGCTACTGATGAATCAAACCAACTGGCTGACGCGCAAGGTCTTTGTCGCCTTCTTTTTGCTGTGCATGCTATTGATTGGCGGCAGAGGTGCATGGGCCGCTGACAAGCAGTTGCGCATTGGCACGCTGGCCCCCAAAAACTCGCTCTACCACCGTCAGTTGATGGAGCTGGGCGAGGTGTGGCGTACGGCGCAAGGCGGCACGGCCAAGTACTTGATTTACCCCGATGGCAGCCAAGGCGGCGAGACCGAGCTGGCCCGGCGCATGCGCATTGGTCAATTGCAGGGCGCGTTGCTGTCGGTGGTGGGCTTGCGTGAGATTGAACCGTCCATCAGCGCCCTGCAAAACATGCCTCTGCTGTTCAAAAGTTGGGACGAGGTGGACTACGTGCGTGAAAAGATGCGCACCGCCAGCGACAAAGCCAGTGTGCAACTGCGTGCCAAGGCCCGCCAGGAAGTGGATGAGGCGGTGGACGCCATAAAGAAGCGCGGCTTGATTGTCAACCGCCCCAACGCCGCACAAATGCAGGAGTGGAATGACCTGGCCGAAAAACTTTACCCCCGTATTCGGGGTGTGATGGTACCGGTGGACACGTTTGACGAAGTCTTTGTGCACCTGAAGGCCTACCGGGCTGGCAAGGCGAAATAGAGGTGGTGCAACCTCCATCCCGCTTCGCCACACTGTGGCGCTTTGACGAAGTCATCTCGTCCGCCGCCCTGGTGTTGATGACGTTGATCCCGCTGGTGGAGATCCTGTCGCGCCCGTCCATGGGCAAGGGCATTGAGAACTCTGCCGTGCTCACGCAGCACCTGGGCCTGATGCTGGCCATGTTTGGTGCGGTCGCGGCAGAGCGCTACGGGCACTTAACTACGCTGGGCAGTGGCGTAGGCGCTTTGGGTGGCGAGCGGTTTCAAAAGGCCATGCAGGCATTCCCGACGCAGCCACCACTTGGGCACAACAAGTCATTCCCAATAAGTTTGTATTCCTGCTGGTTCTGTGCGTGTTTCTGCTGCTAGCGGGTGCGTTGATGGAAATCTTTGCCGCCATCGTGGTGCTGGTACCGCTTCTGCTGCCCGTGGCCTTGAGTTATGGCATTGACCCGGTGCACTTTGGCATCATTTTTTTGGCGGAGATGGAGATGGGGTTTTTGTGCCCGCCCGCTGGTATGAACATTTACTTCGCATCCGCCATGTTTGGCAAGCCGGTGCGCTATGTGGCGGTGGCAGTATTGCCCGCGCTGTTTGCCATATTTTTGGGTACGCTGGCGATTGCCTGGTTGCCAGTGTTGGCGACGGGTTTACCAGCCCTATTTTTGGGCGGCACGAAATAAGGCACATCGCCGGTTTGGTCCGTCATTGTTTTGACTTGACCGCGTCACCGGGTTGTCATCGCCCATATTTACATTGCCCCTTACTGCATTTCCACAAAAGGAGTTAAGCGCCATGACCGAATTCTTCAAGCAACTTCAAATCCAGCGTTGGGACGACCACCGCTATTACCACCACAGCCGCATCAACCAGACGCTGCACCTGATCAGCGCAATCAGTTTTGTTTGTGCCTATGCCCTGCTGTTCATCGACCCGGCGATGGCCGCGCTGCTGGCCTGGCTGGTGTCCATGACGACGCGCCAGGCGGGCCATTTTTTCTTCGAGCCCAGAGGTTATGACCACGTTAACCAGGCCACGCATGAGCACAAGGAAGACATTAAGGTGGGCTACAACTTGCAGCGCAAGGTGGTGCTGCTGCTGATCTGGGCCCTGTCGCCCGCGCTCCTGCTGCTCGACCCCAGCCTCTTGGGCTGCGTCGAACCGCACAAGGACATGGCCAGCTTCGTCCACAACACCGGATTGCTCTGGCTTGCGGTCGGCCTGGGCGGACTGGTGTTTCGCACCGTCCACCTGTTTTTCCTCAAGAACGTGATGGCGGGCCTGGTCTGGATGACCAAGA
>JANOLC010000294.1:0-5518 GCA_031419575.1 Burkholderiales bacterium
AGAAACTCATCCACCGCCCGCGCCGCCTGGCGCCCTTCGCGAATCGCCCAGACCACGAGCGATTGGCCGCGGCGCATGTCGCCGGCGGCAAACACCTTGGCCACGTTGGTGGCATAGCCGCCAGCGGCCTCGGTGTGGGCGCGGGCATTGCCCCGCGCGTCACGTTCCACGCCAAAGCTTTCGAGCACGCTGGCCACGGGGCTGATGAAGCCCATCGCCAGCAGCACCAGGTCGGCCTTGATTTCCTTGTCACTACCGGCCACCTCCACCATCTTGCCGCCCACCCACTGCACGTTCACGGTGCGCAGCGCCGTGACCTTGCCCTTGTCTTTGCCCGCTCCACCCACCAGCTCCTTGGTGGCGATGGCGAAGGCACGCTCGCAGCCTTCATCGTGGCTGGAGCTGGTGCGCAGCTTCAGCGGCCAGTTGGGCCAGGTGAGCGGCCGGTTTTCTTCCACCGGGGGCTGCGGCATCAGCTCGAATTGCGTCACGCTTTTGGCGCCGTGGCGGTTACTGGTGCCCACGCAATCTGAGCCTGTGTCACCACCACCAATGACGATGACATTTTTGCCATCGGCACGCAATTGGCCCTTCAGCTTGTCACCCGCATTAACCTTGTTTTGCTGCGGCAAGAATTCCATGGCGAAATGAATGCCTGCCAGGTCACGGCCTGGCACCGGCAAGTCACGGGAATGCTCGGAGCCACCGGTCAGCAACACGGCATCAAAGTCTTTGTGCAGTTGCTCGGGCGAAATCGTCTCTTTGGCCCAGTTCGTGACCTTGCTGCCTTCGGGCATTTTGCCAATCAGAACGCCGGTGCGAAAGGTCACGCCCTCGGCCTGCATCTGGGTCACGCGCTGGTCAATGTGAAACTTCTCCATCTTGAAATCAGGAATGCCGTAGCGCAGCAAGCCACCCACGCGGTCGTTTTTCTCAAACAGCGTCACGTCGTGTCCGGCGCGTGCCAGTTGTTGCGATGCCGCCAGGCCGGCCGGGCCGGAGCCCACCACGGCCACTTTTTTGCCGGTCTTGTGCGTGGGCAACTGGGGCGTGACCCAGCCTTCTGACCAAGCGCGGTCGATGATGGCGTGCTCGATGGATTTGATGCCCACCGCTTCGTCGTTCACGTTGAGCGTGCAAGCCGCCTCGCAGGGCGCGGGGCAGATGCGGCCGGTGAATTCGGGGAAGTTGTTGGTGCTGTGCAGCACGTCAATCGCGTTCTTCCAGTCGCCGTTGTAGACCAGGTCGTTGAAGTCCGGAATGATGTTGTTGACCGGGCAGCCGTTGTTGCAAAACGGTGTGCCGCAGTCCATGCAGCGCGCGGCCTGCTTTTTGGCTTGCGCGTCGTCCAGACCAACCACAAATTCCTTGTAATTTTTGACGCGCTCGCCCACGGGTTTGTAGCCCTCTTCGATGCGCTCAAATTCCATGAAGCCTGTCATTTTTCCCATGATGCTTGTCCTGTATTTCTGTTCAGTAGTCGTGAGTTTTGGGGTCGGTAGCGGGTCGCTGTGTCGTTGTAAGCCCGCGCCTATTTCGCAGGAACAGCTACAGTTTTAGTAGCTAACTTCTCAACAATGACGGGGACTACCGGCACTTTTTTTGTCGACATCTCGCCCAAAGCACGTTTGTACTCGTTGGGGAAGACTTTGACGAATTTGCCGCGCGCATCCGCCCAGGTGTCCAACAACTCGCGGGCGCGCTTGCTGCCCGTCCAGCGGTTGTGGTCTTCCAGCAATTTGCGCAGTTGAGCTTCGTCTGACTGCCCACCGTGCCAGATGCCTTTGGCCTGGGTCGCTTCCTGCTCAGCCGTGGTCAGCACCTTGTCCAACGACACCATGGCGGTATTACAGCGCTTGGCAAACTGGCCATCTTCGTCATACACATAGGCAATGCCACCGCTCATGCCAGCCGCAAAGTTGCGCCCGGTTTTGCCCAGCACCAGCACCGTACCGCCGGTCATGTACTCGCAGCCATGGTCGCCCGTGCCCTCCACCACCGTGGTGGCACCTGACAGGCGCACGGCAAAACGCTCACCGGCTACGCCGCTGAAGAACGACTCGCCACTGGTGGCACCGTACATCACCGTGTTGCCCACAATGGTGTTGCGAATCGCCTCACCCCGGAAGTCAATGCTGGGGCGCACGACGATGCGACCACCGCTCAGGCCCTTGCCGGTGTAGTCATTGGCATCACCTATCAAGTAGAGCGTGATGCCCTTGGCCAGGAAGGCTCCAAAACTTTGGCCGCCCGTGCCTTCGAGCTGGATGCGGATCGTGTCGTCGGGCAAACCTTCGGGGCGCGCCTTGGTCAGCGCGCCGGACAACATGGCACCGAGTGAGCGGTTCACGTTGCGGGCCATTTCCATGAACTGGACTTTTTCGCCACGCTCAATGGCGGGGCGGGATTTTTCAATCAATATGTTGTCCAGCGATTTTTCAAGCCCGTGCTCCTGGCTTTCCACGTGGTAGCGGGGCACATCGGCCGGCACATTGGGCTGCGCAAACAGGCGGCCAAAGTCCAGGCCACTGGCCTTCCAATGCTCAATACCTTTGCGGGTGTCCAGCAGGTCGGCGCGGCCAATCAGGTCGTCAAATTTACGGATACCCAGCTGCGCCATGATGTGGCGCACTTCTTCAGCGATGAAGAAGAAGTAGTTGACCACGTGCTCGGGCTTGCCGCTGAATTTCTTGCGCAACGCCGGGTCTTGCGTGGCCACACCCACCGGGCAGGTGTTGAGGTGGCACTTGCGCATCATGATGCAGCCTTCCACCACCAATGGGGCGGTGGCAAAGCCAAACTCATCAGCACCCAAGAGCGCGCCAATCGCCACGTCGCGACCGGTTTTCATCTGGCCATCGGCCTGAACCCGAATGCGACTGCGCAAGCGATTGAGCACCAAGGTTTGCTGGGTTTCGGCCAGGCCGATTTCCCAAGGGCTGCCTGCGTGCTTGATGGAAGACCAGGGCGACGCGCCGGTGCCGCCATCGTGCCCGGCAATTACCACGTGATCGCTCTTGCATTTGGCAACACCGGCGGCAATCGTGCCCACGCCAATTTCACTGACCAGCTTGACGCTGATGCTGGCATGCGGCGCAACGTTTTTCAGGTCGTGAATGAGTTGCGCCAAGTCTTCAATCGAATAAATGTCATGGTGCGGCGGTGGCGAGATCAGGCCCACACCCGGCACGCTGTGGCGCAGCTTGCCGATGTATTCCGTCACCTTGCCACCAGGGAGCTGACCGCCCTCACCCGGCTTGGCACCTTGCGCCATCTTGATCTGGATCTGGTCCGCGCTGCTCAAATACTCGGCTGTCACGCCAAAGCGGCCCGAGGCCACCTGCTTGATTTTGGAGCGCATGGAGTCGCCCGCGCTCAAGGCGTAATCAACCTCAAACACGTCTTTGCCCAGCAGGTCGGACATGGTCTGGCCCTGCACCACGGGGATGCCCTTGAGCTCTTGCCGGTAACGCGCCGGGTCTTCGCCACCCTCGCCCGTGTTGCTCTTGCCCCCAAGGCGGTTCATGGCCACCGCCAGCGTGGCGTGCGCTTCGGTGGAGATGGAACCGAGCGACATGGCACCCGAGGCGAAACGCTTGACGATTTCTTTGGCAGGCTCAACCTCGTCCACCGAGATGGCTTTGGCGGGATCTAGTCTGAACTCGAACAGGCCGCGCAGCGTCATGTGGCGCTTGCTCTGGTCATTGATGATCTGCGCGTATTCCTTGTAGGTGTTCCAGTTGTTGGCGCGGGTGCTGTGCTGCAATTTGGCAATCGCGTCCGGTGTCCACATGTGCTCTTCACCACGCACACGCCAGGCGTATTCGCCACCCGCATCGAGGCGGTTGGACAAAACTGGCGCTTCGCTGAACGCGGCCTTGTGCATGCGGATGGCCTCTTCAGCAATCTCGAAGACACCAATGCCCTCGACCCGGCTGGGGGTGCGGGTGAAGTACTTCTCGATGGTGTCGCTGTTCAAGCCAATGGCTTCAAACAACTGCGCGCCGCAGTAGCTCATGTAGGTGCTGACACCCATCTTGGACATGATCTTGGACAAGCCCTTGCCCACTGCTTTGACGTAGTTGTAGATGGCCTTTTCGACACTCAAATCACCCGGTAAATCCTTGTGAATGCTGGCCAGTGTTTCCATGGCCAGGTAGGGGTGCACGGCTTCTGCGCCGTAGCCGGCCAGCACGCCAAAGTGATGCACTTCGCGCGCCGTGCCCGTCTCCACCACCAGGCCCGCAGTGGTGCGCAAGCCTTCACGCACCAGGTGCTGGTGAACGGCTGACAACGCCAGCAGTGCGGGAATGGCGACTTGCGTGGCGGTGATGCCGCGGTCGCTGATGATGAGGATATTTTTGCCGCCCTTGATGGCATCCACCGCTTCAGCGCACAGCGATGCCAGCTTGGCCTCCACCCCTTCGCGGCCCCAGGCCAGAGGGTAGGTGATGTCCAGCGTGTAGCTGCGGAATTTGCCTTGCGTGTATTTTTCAATATCGCGCAACTTGGCCATGTCGGCAAAGTCCAGGATAGGCTGCGCCACTTCCAGGCGCATCGGTGGGTTGACCTGGTTGATGTCCAGCAGGTTGGGCTTGGGGCCAATGAAGGACACCAGGCTCATCACGATGGCTTCGCGAATCGGGTCAATCGGCGGGTTGGTCACTTGCGCGAACAACTGCTTGAAGTAGTTGTACAACGGCTTGTTTTTGTCGCTCAACACTGCCAGCGGGCTGTCATTGCCCATGGAGCCAATGCCTTCCTCGCCATTGGCAGCCATGGGAGCCATCAGGAATTTGATGTCTTCCTGGGTGTAGCCAAACGCTTGCTGGCGGTCTAGCAAAGCCACGGTATCGGTCACGCGCTTGAAGCCTGCGACCTCACCGGTTTTGGCAGCCACACGGCGTTCTTCAAACGACACGTCATCGAGCTTGATGCGCAGGTTCTCAATCCACTGCTTGTAGGGCTTGCTGTTGGCCAGATTGGACTTGATCTCTTCGTCATCCACCATGCGGCCCTGTTCCAGGTCAATCAGGAACATCTTGCCGGGCTGCAGGCGCCACTTGCGAACTATTTTGTTCTCGGGCACGGGCAACACGCCGGACTCAGAGCCCATGATGACCAGGTCGTCATCGGTAATGCAGTAGCGTGAGGGGCGCAGGCCGTTGCGGTCCAGCGTGGCACCAATCTGGCGGCCATCGGTAAACACAATGCTGGCCGGGCCGTCCCATGGCTCCAGCATGGCGGCATGGTATTCATAGAACGCCTTGCGGCGCTCGTCCATCATGGTGTGCTGCTCCCACGGCTCAGGAATCATCATCATCACGGCCTGGCTGATGGGGTAACCGGCCATGGTCAATAGCTCCAGGCAGTTGTCAAACGTGGCGGTGTCGGACTGATCGGCAAAACTGATCGGGTACAGCTTCTGCAGGTCGGTGCCCAATACGGGCGACGACATCACGCCCTCGCGCGCCTTCATCCAGTTGTAGTTGCCCTTGACGGTGTTGATCTCGCCGTT
>JANOLC010000295.1:0-7732 GCA_031419575.1 Burkholderiales bacterium
CCAGCGGTGTGCAGGTGTCGCGGTTTTTGACGCGCAGGTTGGGCCGGTACCAGTTCTCCAGATAGTCGCGGATCGCGTAGTCGTTGGCCACGGTGTAGCCGCGCACAAAGTCATAGGCATCGCCCTGTTTCACATGCCGCGCGGTTTTGCCAATCACCACCGCTAACTCACATTCGTAATGCATGAACTTCACCTCAGTCGGGCGGCGGGTGAAGGCGCGGTGGCCGATCAACGTGGCCTCGCCCTTGATGAACACCAGCGGTTCTTCGGGTGCCTTGAATTCCAGCTCTTTCGCGTGATCGGCATAGTTGAGGCCCAGCGCCAGAATGGTTCGGGCTTGCGGTACGGGCTGCAACGGGGGGAGCCACACCACCGCGTCTGGAGCGACAAGGCGGCCATCGGCCAGCAGTAGTTGGCCGTCCTTTTCCACTGCGCTGTGAATGGCGCCGGTGTAAGCAACTCGTGCATGTTTCATGACTGTTCACCCACAAGAGTGTTGGACAAAATGCCAAACACCGGCAGCCCCGGCGCACTGATGTCGATGCGATCCCCCACCCTCGCCAACGGCCGGCCGCCGCCCGGCAAGCAATCACACCCCAGCATTAGCAAATCGCCCTCGCGCAGCGTCATGAACTCAGCCACATCGGCCAGCAGCGTGGCGGCGTTGCGCACCAGGTTGGAGAAGTCCACGGTCTGCACCAGCGCCCTGTTAATGCGAACCTCCAGCTTGAACAGTGCCGGGTCGCCCGCTTCCTCAACGGTGACCAGCCGCGAGCCAATGCCCAGAAATCCATCCAGGCATTTGAACTTGACCGGTGGGCGAAAGTAGCTGGCGTGGGGAATCGAGACGTCATTCATTAGTACGAAGCCCGTCACTGTGGATGCTATTGTTTGTGTAGCTAACAATTGATGTGTGATGTGGACTTGAGGCCCAATAAGCACTGCAACCGTGGCGCCCACCTCAATGTGGGGCACTGCCGGGGGGACGGGCACCGGTGCTGATGCGCCACTGGCGCTCCGGGCCCCGCTGGCATTCCATGTGTTTGCGGTTTTGACGAACAGCACCGGCGCTTGGGGCGGGGCCTTGTAGGGCGGCTGGGTCATCTGCGCGGCCAAGGCATCCACCTCGCCCTGGAAGTTCAGCAAGGTACCGTAGACCGTGCCGGTTGGCCAGAAAGCGGGGTGAGGGGGTTGATCATCCAGGCGCATGTCAATGGCTCCATTTCGATATAAGTTTAGAGCTTTCTCAAAATACACTTGAACCATTGGCGACCCGCCGCACCGGACACAGACCATGCAATTTTCCGAACCCGACGAAGACCCCGAACACGCCCAGCACAGCGTGGCTGAGCGCGCTGCTGCCGCGTCCCGCAGCACCTGGGTCAGTGTGGGCGTTAACTTGGTCCTGACCATTACCCAAATCGTGGTGGGCGTCACGGCCAAGTCACAGGCACTGATTGCCGACGGCATTCATTCGCTGTCTGATTTGGTGGCCGATTTTGTGGTGCTGTTTGCCAGCCACCACAGCAAAAAAGACGCGGATGAAGACCACCCTTACGGCCACCAACGCTTTGAGACTGCAGCGTCTTTGGCGCTGGGGCTTTTGTTGCTGGCTGTGGGCATCGGCATGTTGTGGTCGGCATTCCGCAAGCTGGAAGCGCCTGAGACCGTGCAGACGGTGCATGTCATGGCGCTGTGGGTGGCGGGCGGCGCGCTAGTGGCTAAAGAGACGCTGTTTCGCTACATGCTGGCGGTGGCCAAGCGCGTCAAATCGGGCATGCTGGTGGCGAACGCCTGGCATGCGCGCTCGGATGCCGCGTCCTCCCTGGTGGTGGGCTTGGGCATCATCGGCAACTTGGCGGGCTACCCGATTCTGGATCCGATTGCTGCGTCCATCGTCGGCTTTATGGTCACCAAAATGGGCTGGAGTTTCGGCTGGAATGCCTTGGGTGACTTGGTCGATCGCGCCGTGGACGAGCAAGAGGTGCTGGCCATCCGGCAAACCCTGACCGACACCCCTGGCGTGCAGTCGGTTCACGATGTGAACACCCGAAAAATGGGCGACATGATTGTGGTGGATGCCCACATTGAGGTGGATGCCACCATCACGGTAGAGGCCGGGCACGACATCGCCGTGCTTGCCCGCCAGCGCGTGTTGCAACGGCACCGTGTGCTGAACATGATGACCCACGTAGACCCGTGGCACCGGCCTGATCTGGATCATTCTTCAGCTTCGCGCCATTCTGCTATCCCGGTGGAAGCCGCGCCTCAGCCCTGAGCCAGTTGGCAAAGTCCTGCGCGTCCGGGTTGTGGGCTGCCCGCGCGCTTTGGGCGATGTAGTAGCCGCGTTGTGACGAGGCCCCGCCTTTGAACGGCGTCACCAGCCGTTTATCGCGCAGCAAATCGTCCAGCAAGGGAAACCGCCCAATCGCCACGCCCTGGCCGGCCACTGCCGCGCCGATGGCATCGGCATATTGCGTGAACCGCACCGTGTTTTTGCTCCGGATTTCCGGCAGGCCCATGAGCTTGATCCAGGGCTCCCAGTCGATAGTCAGTGCCATGCCCTGCGGCATGTCCACCGCCAGCAAGGTGTGATGCACCAGATCACCCGGCTTCTTGAGAGGGTGGGTGCCGCTGGTCACCAGCTGCGGTGAGCACACGGGCATCACCAACTCTTCAAACAGGGGCGTGCCTAAGTCCTGGCGCGTGGGGCAAAACCGCACGGCCAGGTCAATGTGGCTGCGGTCCAGGTCTTGCACCTCCAGCGTGGCAGACAAACGCACGTCCACCAGGGGGTGGCTGGCGGTGAACCGCGCCAGCCGGGGAATCAGCCACAGCGAGGCAAACCCCGGCGTGCAGGTCAGCGACACCTGGCGGGTGTGCGTGGTGGCGCGCACCAACTCGGTGGCGTCACGCAGGCGCTCCAGGCAATCCACCACAGCCCGTTGCATCACGCGTCCGGCCTCGGTCAGCATGAGTGCGCGGTGGTGGCGCTCAAACAGGGGCACGCCCAGCCCGGCCTCCATTTGCTGAATCTGGCGGCTCACGGCCGACTGGGTCAGAAACAGCTCCTGGGCGGCCAGGGTGAAGCTGAGGTGACGGGCTGCTGCCTCAAAACTGCGCAGCAAATCAAGCCGGGGCAGGTCTTGCCGGTTCAAATTTTGCCCCAATGGGGAGATCAATTTTGGCACTTCACATTCCCTGCATGCATGCAATGAGTTCCCATTCAACGTTTGATTCAAGGTGGTCGCGTCAGTATATTCATACCCATCATGAATGTGAAAGGACTCGGAATGACTACTCCCAATTGCGCGGATACGAACGCGAAATCTGCCAACCAGGCTTTCAGCCTGAACCTGCCCCGCCAAGCGCTGTTCAGCATTGCCGATGCGGCCAACGTGCGCATTGCCTGCGCGCAGGGCAGCATCTGGATCACGCTGGACAACGACCTGCGCGATATCGTGCTGGACGATTGCCAGGTGTTCACCACCACCGAACACCGCCGGGCCGTAATCTACGCGATGAAACCATCGCGCATCACCATCGCACCGTTGAGCAGCGCGCCCGCAGCAACGCGGAGTCGCCGACTGACGACCGGGCTGGTGCTGCAAATGCAGCCCGCTTGACCTTGTTTTACTGGTTGTTTATCCAGTAAACTGGGTGTATGGCCAAAGAAAAAACTGTCTACACCTGCACTGATTGCGGCGGCACCAGCCCCAAATGGCTGGGCAAATGCCCCAGCTGCAATGCCTGGAACACACTGATTGAGTCGGTCGCTGAAAGCACATCAGGCATCAAAAACCGCTTCGCCTCACTGGCCAAAACCGCTGAAATCACCGCGTTGGGGGACATTGAGGCCACCGACATGGCCCGTACCCCCACAGGCCATGAAGAGCTGGACCGCGTGCTGGGTGGCGGCATGGTGGAGGGCGGCGTGGTGCTAATTGGGGGTGACCCCGGCATTGGCAAGTCCACCTTGTTGTTGCAAGCGCTGGATTCCTTGCAGCGCAGCGGCCAAAAAACCTTGTACGTGACAGGCGAAGAAAGCGGTGCGCAAGTGGCATTGCGGGCGCGTCGTCTGGGGCTGGACAACTCCCAGGTCAAGGTGTTGGCTGAGATTCAGCTTGAAAAAATCATCAGCACGCTGGCAGCCACGCAGCCAGACATTGCGGTGATTGATTCGATTCAGACCGTGTACTCGGATCAGCTTACCTCAGCGCCCGGTTCGGTCGCCCAGGTGCGTGAGTGCGCGGCGCATTTAACGCGTGCCGCCAAAGCCAGCGGGGTGTGCATTGTGCTGGTTGGCCATGTCACCAAAGAAGGCGCTCTGGCGGGGCCGCGTGTGCTGGAACATATGGTGGACACGGTGTTGTATTTTGAGGGCGACACGCACAGCAGTTTTCGCCTGGTGCGGGCCATCAAAAACCGCTTTGGCGCGGTCAACGAGATTGGCGTGTTTGCCATGACCGAAAAAGGCTTGAAAGGCGTCAGCAACCCCAGTGCCATTTTTTTAAGCCAGCACGCCGAGCCGGTGCCTGGCAGTTGCGTCATGGTTACGCTGGAAGGCACACGGCCCTTGCTGGTTGAAATTCAAGCGCTGGTGGACAGCGGTGGCCCATCGCCACGGCGTTTGAGCGTGGGCTTGGACAAAGACCGGCTGGCCATGCTGTTGGCCGTGTTGCACCGCCATGCGGGTGTAGCCTGCATGGATCAGGATGTATTTGTGAACGCCGTGGGCGGCGTGCGCATCAGCGAGCCCGCGGCGGACTTGGCGGTGATGCTGGCCATTACGTCGAGCTTGCGGGGCAAGCCTTTGCCAAAGGGGTTTATTGCGTTTGGCGAGGTGGGGCTGGCGGGAGAGGTGCGTCCCGCACCGCGAGGACAAGAGCGATTGAAAGAAGCCGCCAAACTGGGCTTCAGCGTGGCGGTGGTGCCCAAGGCGAACGCCCCCAAAAAACCCATTGAGGGCATGACTATTCACGCGGTGGAGCGCATTGAGCAAGCCATGGACGTGGTGCGGCAGATGAGCTGACCCGTCAAACTCGTGCAACGGAAGTGTGTCTAGGTTTATCCCCTCAGAGATAAACAGCCCGTATGACGCAAAATAAGGCTTCAAACAACGCGTCGGGATCGGAGCACTATGAGCAAGCTGTCTTTGCTGGACCTGGGTTTTTTCATCGCTGAGACCGAGGCCAGCCCCAAGCATGTGGCAGGTCTGCTGATCTGCCAACCACCGGCCAAGTCGGGCGGCACATTTGCCAAAAACTTGTACCGTGACTACCTCACCTTCACCGATGTCAAGCCCCCGTTTAACAGTGTCATCAACTTCTCGCTGAGTGCCATGCCGCATTGGGAAGATGCACCGTTGGTGGATTTGAACCAGCACGTTTTTTATCACAAGCTGCCCAAAGGCAAGAACGATCGCAAAGCGCTTTACGACTTTGTCTCCGCTCTGCACGTGCCCATGCTGGACCGCTCGCGCCCGCTGTGGGAAGTGCACGTGATTGACGGCATTGCCGACGAACCGGGTCTGCCCAAAAGCCAGGGTCGATTTGCGCTGTATCAAAAAATGCACCACGCCTATGCCGATGGCATCACCATGGCGCGTTGGACGGCTGAGGGCTTGTCCGAATCACCCGACGACATGGAAATTACCCCGGTGTGGACGCTCAAACACGGGGGCCACGGCGTCAAGCGCAAGCAGGCCGCGCAGGACATGATGAAGTCGGTGCTGAAAGAAGTGACTGGCACCAGCCTGCGGTTTTTGGGCATTGGTCGTCTGGCAGCGATGTTGCTGTTGGAAAGCGTCAAGCTCACCAAAAATGCGATTGCCCTGCCGTTCGTGTCGAGCGCCAAAACACCTTTGACGGGCCAGGTCACGCCGGGTCGCCAATTCACAGCCGTTGGGGTGTCGCTGGAGCGCGTGAACCGCATCCGCGAGCGTACCCGCTCTACCATCAACCATGTCGCGCTGACTTGCCTTGACGGTGCCCTGCGCCGCTACCTGAGCGACCAGGGCGTTCACCTGCGACGCCCCATTACCATCCAGATGCCGGTCAATCTGCGCCGCGATGGCGAGAAAACAGCGGGCAACAAGATCGGCATCATTCAGGTGGAGCTGTCACCCCCAACGGACGACCCGTATGTGCGGTTGCGCAACATTGGCTATTCGCTGCGCAATGTGCGCACCATGATTGACAGCGTTGCTCCCGAGGCAATTGAGTCCTACACCATCATCACCGGCTTGGTGGCGCAGATAGCCGAGATGCTTAAATTAAGCAACACCCTGCCGCCGATGGGCAACACGCTGGTGTCTAACGTACCGGGGCCGAAATCTCACATGTATCTCCGTGGCGCACGCATGGAAGAAATGCACCCCATCAGCACCCTGCCGCCCAGCAATCTGCTCAACATCACCTTGTTCAGCTACGCCGGTGATTTGTTCTTTGGCTTGATTGCCACCGATGAGCTGCCCAACTTGCAATTGCTGGGCGACTATGTGCAAGAGGCCTTCACCGAGCTTGAGAACTCGGTGAAAGACGCACACGCCGCCTGAAGTCTGCCTGCCAGACCTGCGAAAATCCATAGATGCAATTTCAAAAAGTTCTGGTGCCCGTAGCGGGCGTGATCGTGGTGTCTCTGGCTTATCGCTCCTACGGCTGGGCCGGCGTGGCGGTGGCCGCAGGTGCCTTGGTCATGTGGCTGCTGCTGCATTTCACCCGCATGATGCAGGTCTTGAAACGCGCCACCAACCGGCCTATTGGTTACGTGGACAGCGCTGTGATGTTGAACGCCAAGCTCAAACCCGGCGTCACCTTGCTGCATGTGGTAGCCATGACCAAGGCACTGGGCGAGCTGAAATCGGTCAAAAACGAACAGCCAGAACTCTTCAAATGGACAGACGGAACCGAGTCGCATGTGACCTGCGAATTCAAAGGCGGCAAGCTGGTGAAGTGGGAACTGGTGCGGCCTGTTGAACCGACCGCTCAACCCGTTGAGTCGCCTGAGCCAGCCAACCTCACGCCTTAAAATTCACCATCTATCTTTACCCCTGTTCCGCAGGAAAATTCAAGGAAGTTCATGACAGCCCAACCCACCTCAATGTCTGACCGCGACGGCAAAATCTGGATGGACGGCCAGATGGTCGAATGGCGTGAGGCCAAGATTCACGTGCTGACTCACACCCTGCATTACGGCTGCGGTGCGTTTGAGGGTGTGCGCGCCTACCATTTGCAAGACGGCAGTACGGGCATTTTCCGCTTGGAAGAGCATACCGAACGCCTGTTCAACAGCGCCAAAATTTTGCGCATGAAAATTCCCTTCACGCAGGCTGAAGTTATGCAAGCCCAGCTCGACGTAGTACGCGCCAACAACCTGCCCAGCTGCTACATCCGCCCGCTGACCTGGATTGGCGACAAAAAGCTGGGTGTCTCCCCCAAAGGCAACACCATCCACCTGATGGTCGCCGCGTGGCCTTGGGGGGCGTACCTGGGTGATGAGGGCTTGAGGCGCGGCATTCGCGTCAAAACCTCCAGCTTTACGCGTCATCATGTGAACATCACCATGATCCACGCCAAGGCGGTTAGCAATTACACCAATTCCATTCTGGCCAATATGGAAGCCACCGACGAAGGTTACGACGAAGCCCTGCTGCTGGACCCGCAAGGCTTTGTGTCTGAGGGCGCGGGTGAAAATGTGTTTTTGGTGCGCAAAGGGGTGGTCTACACCCCTG
>JANOLC010000296.1:0-2624 GCA_031419575.1 Burkholderiales bacterium
CAGCGTAATCCAGCACGTCATCAATCACCTGAAACGCAGTGCCTAAGGCTTGGCCGTATTCGGCGCAGGCTGTTTCCATCGCGCTGTCCCCACCCGCCAAGATGGCACCTACGCGTGCACTGGCTTCAAACAGCTTGGCCGTTTTGGACCGAATGACCTGCAGGTAGCTGGCCTCGTCCAATTCAGCGTTATGCATGTTCATTAGTTGCATCACCTCACCCTCGGCAATGACGTTGGTGGCATCAGCCAGCACTTGCATGATGCGCATGTTTTGCGCGTCCACCATCATTTGAAAAGCACGGGAATACAGAAAGTCACCCACCAAGACACTGGCCGGATTGCCAAAGGCCTCGTTGGCAGTGGCATTGCCCCGGCGCAAAATGGACTCATCAACCACGTCGTCATGCAACAAAGTAGCCGTGTGAATGAACTCAACAACTGCGGCCAACGTGAATCGCTGAGGCGTGTTGCAACCCAAAGCGCCACAGCTTAGCAACAACAATGCAGGGCGCAAGCGTTTGCCACCGGCTGCAATGATGTAGCGAGACACTTCGCCCACCAAGGCGACGCTGGATTCCAGGCGTTGCGCAATCACGAGGTCAACTTCGCGCATGTCGTCGGCGATGACGGCAAGTGAGCTGCCGTGAGCTGAATCCTGAGCCGGGTTGGGTGATGGAACTTGCAAAATGTTAGCGGAAGTTGAGCGCCCATTATAGAAAGCTGGTCAACTGATTTTTGAGGATGTCAATGCGTGGCTTGCGTTGCGCGACGCCTAAGGCTGGGTACTTTAGCTGGCATGGGAATCACCAGTAAATTGGATTCGGCAAAGCTTTTATTGCCAACTTGGGCAGGAGAATGCTAAAATCATGGGCTTCGTAAAAATCCTTTTGCGGAGCCTAAACAAATAGAGGTCAACATGTACGCGGTCATAAAAACCGGCGGCAAGCAATATCGGGTTGCAGCCGGCGAAAAAATTAAAGTAGAACAGATTGCTGCGGACGTAGGCCAAGAGATTGTGTTTGATCAAGTGTTGGCCGTCGGAAACGGCGCTGACATCAAGATCGGCACACCCTTGGTGTCCGGCGCAACGGTCAGTGTCACAGTTCTGGCACACGGCAAGCACGACAAGGTCGGCATTTTCAAAATGCGTCGTCGTAAGCATTATCAAAAACGTCAAGGACACCGTCAGCAGTTCACTGAACTGCTCATTGGTGCCATATCCGGAGCTGCCGCGACAAGCGCAGCAACGGCAGCTTAAAGAGTAAGAGTCATGGCACAGAAAAAAGGCGGCGGCTCTACGCGAAACGGGCGCGACTCCAAGCCAAAAATGCTGGGTGTCAAGGCCTTCGGTGGTGAGTTGATCAGTGCAGGCGCCATCATCGTGCGTCAGCGCGGTACTCGCTTTCACCCTGGCACCAACGTCGGCATTGGCAAAGACCACACCTTGTTTGCCTTGGCAGACGGGCACGTGAGCTTCGCCATCAAAGGCGCGCTGAACAAGCACACTGTGAGCGTCACCTCGGCGTAAACTGCTTGGGCGCTGCTCGATAGACCCTGCGCAATGCGCGGGGTTTTTTATTTATAAAGCCGTTTTTAGAGTTGAATTATGAAATTTGTAGACGAAGCCTTTATTGACATCTCTGCGGGAGATGGCGGGGCGGGCTGCGTCTCGTTTCGCCACGAAAAATACAAAGAGTTCGGGGGCCCCAACGGCGGTGACGGGGGGCGCGGCGGACATGTGTTTGCTGTAGCGGATTCCAATCTGAACACGCTTGTTGACTTTCGGTTCTCCCGTCGTCACGATGCCAAGCGCGGCGAGCACGGCATGGGCTCTGACATGTTTGGGGCTGCGGGCGCTGACATCACCTTGAAAATGCCGGTTGGTACCATCATCACAGACGCCGAAACCGGTGAGATACTTTACGAGTTGTTGGTGCCGGGCGAGGTGATCACCATTGCCAAGGGCGGCGATGGCGGTTTTGGCAACCTGCGTTTCAAGAGCGCCATCAACCGTGCACCCCGCCAAAAAACTCCGGGCTGGCCTGGTGACAAGAAAAGCCTGAAGCTGGAATTGAAAGTGCTGGCGGATGTGGGCCTGCTGGGCATGCCCAATGCGGGCAAATCAACCCTGATTACCGCCATCTCCAACGCACGACCACGCATTGCCGATTACCCCTTCACCACCTTGCACCCCAATCTGGGTGTGGTGCGCGTGGGGCCAGAACAAAGCTTTGTGGTGGCAGACCTGCCCGGCTTGATCGAAGGTGCGTCTGAAGGTGCGGGTTTGGGTCACTTGTTCCTTCGCCACTTGCAGCGCACCCGTTTGCTGCTGCACATTGTGGATATGGCGCCGTTTGACGATGCCGTTGACCCTGTGGTGCAAGCCAAGGCCATCGTCAACGAACTCAAAAAATACGATCCTGCGCTGTATGCCAAACCGCGCTGGCTGGTGCTTAACAAGCTGGACATGGTGCCTACCGACGAGCGCGAAGCGCTGGTCAAGGACTTTGTGAAGCGCTTCAAGTTCAAAGGCCCGGTGTTTGAAATTTCTGCTTTGACGCGCGAAGGCTGCGAATCCCTGGTCAAAGAAATCTACAAACATGTCAAGGCGCAGCAGGTGGCCG
>JANOLC010000297.1:0-3464 GCA_031419575.1 Burkholderiales bacterium
GCTTTGGCCGTCTCGTTCGCGCCAATCACGCCACCGCCACCGGCTTTGTTTTCAACCACCACGGTTTGCCCCAAGGCCTTGCCCAGCGAATCCGCAATGGTGCGGGCGATGATGTCTGTTGTGCCGCCCGGCGCAAATGGCACTTGCAGCTTGATGATCTTATTGGGATAGCCCTGCGCAAAGGAAGACGTGGCAGCGGCCACCAGCCCAACAGCGAAAAAAGTGGTTGAAATCAAAGTACGGCGTTGCATAAAACAGGCTCCTGATGTGTTCATATATTAACCCGTTCATTCTCCCTGAAGCCTGCTGGTATTCTCAACGGGTGAACTACGCCCAACTGTTATTTCCTGATTTTTCCCTGATCCTGTGCGGCTACTTGCTGTGCCGCTTCACGGCCCTGAACCGCCCGGTGTGGACCCAAGTGGAAAGCCTGGTCTACTACTTTTTGTTCCCGGTACTGCTGTTTCAGTCCATTGTCAAAAGTCCGCTGGACTTGCGTGCTGCCTCCAGCCTGATTGCTGCTGGCTGGGCCACCGGCCTGGTGGGCATTGCAATGGCATACGCCATTCCGTATTTGCCCTGGCTCAAACACCACGTAGACCGGCGCGAACATGCGGCCAGTGCGCAGGTGGCATTTCGTTTCAACTCCTTCATCGCGCTGGCGCTGGCCGAGCGCCTGGCTGGGCCGCAGGGGTTGCAGCTGATTGCTGTGTTGATTGGCGTGTGCGTGCCGCTGTTCAACGTGGCAGCGGTGTGGCCGATGGCACGCCACGCCCAACGTGGCTTTTTCAAAGAGCTGGTGCGCAACCCGCTCATCATTGGCACAGCCAGCGGCTTGGTCGCCAACCTGCTGGGGCTGGTGATTCCGGCCTGGATAGAACCCACCATCACGCGGCTGGGCGCAGCGTCCCTGGCGTTGGGCTTGATGGCCGCCGGTGCCGGGTTGGAATTTGGGGCCCTGGCCCGGGCCAAGTCGCTGGGCGTGGCGGTGCTGTCAATTCGGCATCTCTTGCTGCCACTGACGGCCTTTGGCGTGTCGCGGCTGTTGGGTCTGTCATCGCTGCAAACCACGGTGTTGTTGGCTTTCTCGGCCCTGCCCACCGCGTCCAGTTGCTACGTGCTGGCCACCCGCATGGGGTATGACGGAGCCCTGGTGGCCGCGCTGGTCACGCTGTCCACCTTGCTGGGGATGTTGAGTTTGCCGTTTTCGATGGGGGTGCTACGGGCGCTATAGGTTCGTTGCGTGGCCTTGACCCAGTGCCCACACCACGTGGTCACGCACCAATGCACTGGGGTGATCAAGACGTTGCTGCAGTGCTTCGCGCAGCGTGTTGCAATCCCCTGCAACGGCCGATGCCAGCGCGTTGCCCATGGCGACAGCCACATTGCGCAGCCACCGCTCGTGCCCAATGCGGCGGATGGGACCACCCTCGGTGTAGCTTAAAAATTCGGCTTCACTCCAGCCCAGCAGGGTGCCCAGTTGCTGGCCGCTCAAGCCTTGGCGCTCATCAAAATCAGGCAAGGCGCTGCGCTGCGCAAATTTGTTCCAAGGGCAGACCAGCTGGCAGTCGTCGCAACCGTAGATCCGGTTACCCATCACAGGGCGAAGTTCCAGGGGAATTGGCCCGGCGTGTTCAATCGTCAGGTAAGAAATGCAGCGCCGCGCATCCAGCCTGTGTGGCGCCAAAATCGCCTGCGTGGGGCACACGTCTATGCAGGCATTGCAACTGCCGCAGTGGTCAGACACAGGCTCACCCAGCGGCAGCGCCAAGTCAACATAGATTTCGCCCAGGAAAAACATCGATCCCGCCTCGCGGTTGAGCAGCAGCGTGTGTTTGCCGCGCCAGCCCTGCCCACTGCGTGCCGCCAACTCTGCCTCCAGCACAGGTGCTGAATCGGTGAACACCCGGTGGCCAAACGGCCCAATATCAGTGGCAATGCGGTCACACAGCTTTTGCAGGCGGGCGCGCAACACCTTGTGATAATCCCGCCCCCGAGCGTAGACCGACACGATGCCTTCGGCGGGCCGGACCAGCCGCTCAAACTCCAAGACTTGCCAGCCCGGTGGCGTGGCGCGCGGCAGATAGTTCATGCGTACAGTGATCACACTAACGGTGCCGGGCACCAACTCGGCAGGCCGCGCACGTTTAAGGCCGTGGGCGGCCATGTAAGCCATGTCGCCGTGAAAGCCTGCGGCCAGCCATTGCTGCAAACCTGCCTCGGCCGAGGTCAAGTCCACGCCAGCCACGCCGATTTGAGAAAATCCAAGCTCAATGGCCCACGCCTGAATGCGATCCATCAATTGGCTACCATCTAGCGGGGCACCATTCGCATGAATGTCGTGCTGAACCACCTGATTTTGAATAGGACTATGGATTTGACTCACGCCTCCATTGTAAAAACGTTGTTGTGGCGCAATGAGGACTCAACCCAGCGCTTTGCCCACGCCATGGCGGCGGCCATGCTGCAGCAACCCTTGCTGCGCAATGCCTTTGTGGAGCTGCGTGGTGACCTGGGCGCAGGCAAAACCACACTGGTGCGGCACTGGCTGACAGCACTGGGCGTGCAGGGTCGCGTGAAAAGTCCCACCTATGCGGTGATGGAGACCTATTCGCTGGACAACTTGACGATTTGGCACTTTGACTTCTACCGCTTCAGCGACCCACGCGAATGGGAAGACGCAGGCTTTCGAGACATATTTGCCAGCCCCGGCCTCAAGCTGGCCGAGTGGCCCGACAACGCCGCCCCTCACCTGCCCCGCGCCGACCTGTTGGTGCAGTTGGAGGTGCTGACGGACGAGTCCCGTCAAGTCACGCTCACAGCCCAGTCTGCTGTGGGAGTGGCCTTAATGGAAGTGCAAGGTGACGGGCCGAATGCTACGGAGGCTGCGGTTTGAAACGTCGTACTGCTCTGCAATCTGGCTCCCTGGTGCTGCTGTTGGGCGTGCAGCACATTGCGCACGGTGCCACCATTTTGGCAGTGCGCGTGTGGCCCGCACCCGACTATTCCCGCGTGACGATTGAGTCGAATGGCGAGCTCAAAGCCAAGCAGTTTTTTGTAACTACGCCACCGCGACTGGTCGTGGACATTGAGGGCATTGACCTCAACCCCGCGCTGCGGGAACTGGTTGCCAAAGTGCGCCCCGACGATCCGAACATCGCAGGTATTCGCGTGGGGCAAAGCACGCCCGGCGTGGTGCGGCTGGTGGTGGATTTGAAGCAACCCATTGCGCCGCAGGTGTTTGCTCTGCCACCCATAGCCGCCTACCAGCACCGACTGGTGTTTGACCTGTACCCCACCGCCGTGGTTGACCCGCTGGAAGCCCTGATCAATGACCGGCTCAAAGACTTGAGCGAAGCCGAAGGCGCCAAACAAGCCAGCAAAGAAGGCTTGGCCCTGTCCGGCACACCCGGTCACGACCCGTTGGGTGACCTGATTGCTCAAAAGAACAAGAAACCTGGTGC
>JANOLC010000298.1:0-4323 GCA_031419575.1 Burkholderiales bacterium
GCAGCCGGGCCGGACAGCACAATCCGCCCCCGGTCCAGGATGTAGGCGGTGGCGGCAAATTCGAGCGCCAGGCGCGCGTTCTGTTCAACGATCAGCATGGACGTTCCCAGCGTTTCGCCAACCACCAGCAGTTGTTTGTAGATGGCTTTCACGATCAGCGGCGCCAGGCCCAGCGAAAGCTCATCCACCAGCAGCAGGGTTGGACTTGCCACCAGGGCGCGCCCGAGTGCCAACATTTGCTGTTCACCACCTGAAAGCCAGCCGGCCGCTTGTTCGCGCCGCTCCAGCAGGCGCGGAAAGAGCGTGAACACCGCGTCCATGCGCTGCCGCACAGTCGAGCGGGGGAGTATGGCGGCACCGACGCTCAGGTTGTCCTCGACGCTGAGTTGCTTGAAAATGAGGCGACCTTCAGGAACCTGTGCCATACCCAGGCGAACCAGTCGATGCGCTGGCATCCCCAAGACCTGTTTGCCAGCGAACTCGATGCTGCCGTGTGTCACATGCCCATGGTGCAAATCCAGCAGACCCGAAACGGCGCGGATCAGCGTTGTCTTGCCTGCGCCATTGGCACCCAGCAGCGCCACAATGCTGCCCTTGGGCACGGACAGGCTCACGTCTTCGAGCGCCAGACCCTTACGGGCATAGCCGACCGAGAGCCCTTTGATTTCAAGCACGTTGTCCATCATTTTCCCCGCCAGGCCAAAAGGCGACTGCGCAACTTGGTGCCCATGCTGGCAATGCCGCCCGGCGCGAATATCAGCAGCAGGATCACCATCATGCCGAAGATCACTTGTACGAGCTGGGCTTTGTGGTCGATCAGAAGGACGCGCATCAACCCCGTGGAATCGCCCGCCTGCGATGCGACCCCGGTAATGATGGAAGGCAGCAGCAGCCACACCGCAGCGCCGACAAGAGAGCCCGGCAGCGACCCCATGCCGCCGATGATGATCATGGCGATGAACTGGATTGCAAACTGAATACCGAAAAATTCCGAGGTGACGTTGCTCAAGTAATAGGCGTACAGGGCACCGGCCATGGCCGCTATGGCTGAACTCAGGCCAAACGCCTTGAGGCGAAGGTAGCGGACATCAATGCCAGCTGACGTAGCCGCGAGTTCATGGTCGCGCATGGCCATCATGGCGCGGCCCTCACGTGAGCGCAAGCTGTTCTTGAGCGCCCAGTAGACCAGCGCCACGACGGGTACCAGGAAGAAATACCAGCGCATCGGTGAGTTCAGTTCGATGCCCCCCAGGAAGGCTGGCTTGTAGGGAACGCCGACCACGTCGAAGAATTTGAACTGGTACTCCTGGAACGCAAACACCACAATGTAGTGCACCGCGAAAGTGGACAAGACGAAGTACAGGCCGCGCACGCGCAGCGATGGCAGGCCCGCCAGCAGGCCAGCCACTGCCCCGGCCAGACCGGCCGCCAGCAGCACCAAGGGAAAGGGCCAACCCCACTGCGACCCCGTGATGGCGGCAGTCATTGCACCTACGGCGTAAAACGCGGCATGCCCGATGGAGATCAACCCGGCACAGCCGGTTAAATAGTTCAGTGACAGCGCACCGAGCATGGCGATCAGCATGAGGTTGACCTGGCTCAAACCCAGGTTGAGCAACTGCATGTTGGACAGCCGGATGCCGAAGACCGCGCGGTCGGTCAGCACCACGGGGAGGTAGCTTAGCAGCGCAACCACAGCGATCAGCCAGATCCAGCGTGCTGGTGTTTTCCAGCCGCTGGTCGGAATCACGGGCGCGCTGGGGGGTGCTTGAAGTGTGGATGTGTTCATGGAAGCATTGCAGTAGCCAGCCAGACGGTGCCAGCGGACATCAGACCCGGCCGAGTTCGCGCTGGCCGAACAGTCCCCAGGGGCGAACCATCAAGATCAGCATCAACAAGACGTAAATCAGGATGTCGCTGGATTTAGGGGAGATGTAGGATGCGGCGAATTGCTCGATCAAGCCCACCAGCAAACCTCCGATGATGGCACCCGGAATGCTCTGCATGCCGCCGATCACAACCGCAGGCAGCGCCAGCAGGCCAATGCTTTCCAACTCGGTTGAGACGATCTGCAACTGCCCCAGAAACAGGCCGCCAATGCCCGCCAAAACGCTGCCGATGGCCCAGGCAAGCCGGTTCATGACATTGACATTCACGCCGGAGACGACCGCTGCCTCATGGTTGTCGGCGGTGGCACGCATCAGCAAGCCGATGGAAGTGAATTTGAAAAAAGCGCCAAAGCCCGCCATGCAGGCCCAACTGACGAGCGCCGCGATCAAGTGCAGCTGTGAAATCCGCACGCCGCCAATCAGGAATATCCCGGCCGGCAGCGGCGTAACCAGCGTACGGCCTTGCGGGCCGTAACTCATCTCGATCAGCGCGCGCAACACGATTGACAGTGCAATTGTGAGCATGATCACCGATAGCATTGGCCGCCCAGCCAGTGGCTGGATCAGCAGGACATGGATTACCACACCCAAAGTTCCGCAGGAGGCAATGATGGCTGCAATAGCCAGAGGAAAAGGCAGGCCCAGCAGCGTGATGGCGGTCACCGCAAAGAATGCGCCGCAGACCACAAACATGCCCTGCGCGAAGTTGAAAACGTCGGTGGCCTTGAAGACCACCGCGAACCCCAAAGCCACCAGGCCATAGATGCTGCCTAAGGCCAGGCCGCTGAGGAGTACTTGGGCAAACATCGTGAACCTCTTGCGTTTTTGTGGGTTTTTTTGCGGGTTTTCGTGTGGCGCTTCAGGGCGTCTTCAGCGCGCTGCCAGTTACTTGGTGTACTTCACGTAGTCGCTGAATTCGCCATAGGGTTTGTATTTCTTGGCACCAAAGTCATAGCCGAGTATGCGAAACGCGACCGGTCCGGTATGGTTGTCCGGCGTGAAAGTGATGGGTGCGGTTAGCCCTTTGGTATCCACTGTAAAGCCCTTGTTCATGGACTCGACCAGCTTGGCGCGCGTGGGCTCGGCACCGGTCCTGGCGATGGCTTCAGCGGCCATCTGGCCGACAGCCCATCCCGCAACGTAGTTGATATCTTCCTTGATCGCCCCGTGGTTGAACTTGTCAGCCGCGGCCACCATTTCGCGGTTGCCTGGTGATTGGTCGGTGCCGCCGGGTGTGAAGCAGGTTACGACGTTGTAGTTCGCGCCGGCTTCTGGCCCGATAGCTGCATAGATTTGGGGAGAGAGCAGGTACGAGATGCCAAACGCCGGAATTTTCAAGCCATATTGCTGCATTGCCTTCATGGTGAGGATGGCGGTGTTGGGCACGCCATAAATCGTGATGAAGTCGGGCTTCTGGGCAATGATTTCGAGCACCTGCGGGGTCACGTCGGCGGCAGTGATCTTCATCGTCACCAGGCTGGAGGTTCCGCCCAGCTTGGCGGCTGCCGCAGCGACCATTTGGGCGTATTCGACGCCGCCGGCGCTTTCAATCGACACCACCATGACCTTGGGGGCCTTGAGCTTGAGCTGCTCGGCGTAATAGCCGACGCCCGTCTGTGCCATTTGCGGGTAGCCGCAAAAGCCGCCATAGACCATCGGGGAGACGGGCTCAGACAACGGCTTGGTGGTGGTGTAGGTGCCGACAATCGGTATCTTGCCGGCCCGGATGGTGGGTGCCAACGAGACCTGGGAGCTTGATGAGCCCATGCCCGAGATCCCGAGCACTGGGGTCTGGCCCGACAGCTTTTCATAATTGATCTTGTCCTGCGCCGGGTTAAAGCGGCTGTCTTCTGCCAGCACGTTAACCTTGCGGCCATTGACGCCACCGGCCTCGTTGAGCTTGCGCATGTAGGCCTGAAAGCCAGTGGCCCAGATACTTTGCGATGCAGAAGCCGGGCCGCTCAAATCCATCATCACGCCCCAGTCAATGCGGTCTTTGTAGACCCCATCGGCTGCAGACTCAAACTGCGCCATGGCACCCATTGAAAAGCCGGTAAGTGCCAGCGTCATTGACATTCTGGCCGCCAGACGGGGAATGCTTACGGTAGGCGCCGTCAGTGAATGTTCCAGGACGCGTTTCGCTTGATTAGCTTTCAAGAAGTCTCCAAGGTGATGCACTGCGTTGTTGGCGTGCGGTGGTAAATGTGCAGTAATTAGCGATGCTAAGTTCAAAAATTATACCACCCAGTATCTTTTTTGTATGCGCGGGTAATCTCATCTAATAGGTGTTTTCCCTTGCGATTTACAGGGCAGCTCCGCCATCCATGGCAACCTCGGAACCGGTCATGTAGCGGCTCTCGTCACTGAGTAAAAATAGCACCAGGCCTGCGATTTCTTCTTTGGTACCTAGCCGTTTCATCGGCACCTGCTGCAC
>JANOLC010000299.1:0-5732 GCA_031419575.1 Burkholderiales bacterium
TATTCACTACATCCCTCAACTGCGGGCGGGTGATTCGCTGATGGCGTGCAGCGATGGCGTTTGGCACTACTTCACCACAGCAGAAATTGGGTCGGTGCTGTCGAGCTTGTCAGCCCGCGAAGCCACGGAGTTTTTGATTCAAAAGGCGCGCTCACGCGGGCATGGTGGCGGTGACAACCTGTCTCTGGTGGTTGTCAAGCTGGAGCCGCTGGGCACTTGAGCGCCCAGCGTTGTGCCCATCTCATTGAGGTGGCACGGGCAGCGGTTTAGCTGTTGATTTCGGTGTAGTCTTGGTCGGCTGGGCGGGGAGTGGCTTGACCTTGGTGCTCTTAGGCTCCGCCTGCTCCTTCAGGTTACTGGCTTTTTTCTGCTGCGCTTGCCTTTGCTTGTCGTCAAACTTTTTTTGCTCAGCAGGCGCTTCGCTCTGCATCGCCGCCCTGTCGGCCAAGGCTTGCGCACGACGCGCTTCACGCTCCTTGACATCGTTCAATCTGGCAGCCTCTTGCGCAGCCGTCACGACCCGCGCGGCGGCCTTTTCGTCAAACACGCGCTGGCGCTCGACTTGCGCCGCCTGCGCCTCAGCTACACGGGCGGCTTCTTCGGCAACCGCTTGCAGTGACGATTTTTCTTCGATGCGGGCGATCTGCTCAGCCGCTTTGCGTTTGGCCTCGGTCGAATTCAACGAGATTTCTTGCCGACGCAAATCCGCTACCGCCTCACGCCGCACAGCGCGAATCTTGAGCATGCAGTCGGTAACCGCAAAGCGTTGATAGCAGGCCACTTCTTCAGACTGAAAACTCAGGTCCAGCGTGTCACGCTCTTGCTGAATTCGGGTGCGCTCTGCCTCAAACCACGACGCGGAGCCCACAGCAGGAGATTGACCAGGAACAGTTTGTGCACCGGCCAGTGGCGAGAACAACAACCAGCACAACGACGAGAACAACAGTTTTTTCATGTCAACCGAGTGTCCACCAACCGACGGTCCAAATCCAGAAACTCTTTGGACTGCATCTCATGCAGCCGCGATGCCGTGCGCGGAAACTCGTGCGCCAACGGTCCTTCGGTGTACAACGCCTCAGGCATCACTTCCGCAGACATGATCAGCTTGACGCGGCGGTCATACAACACGTCCACCAGCCAGGTAAAACGCCGCGCTTCCGACGCCATGCGCATGGGCATTTGCGGCACGTCGCTCAAAAAAACAGTGTGAAACTGCGTGGCGATCTCGAGGTAATCGTTTTGAGAACGTGGCCCGCCACACAGGGTTTTAAAGTCAAACCACACGACACCACCCGCCTTGCGACGCGCCCGAATTTCTCGCGCTTCAATGTGAAGAATGGGGTCTTCGTCGGCGGACTCGGCCAGCTTCTCAAACCCATCGCGCATCGCAGCGTCGGCCTGCGCGCCCAGCGGCACGTGGTAGAGCTTCAGGCGCTCCAACGTGCGGCGGCGGTAGTCGGTGCCATTGTCGACGTTCAGCACTTCCAGATGCTGGTTCAGGAGGGCGATGGCCGGCAAAATGCGGTCGCGGTGCATGCCACCGGGGTATAAATCGTCGGGCTTGAAATTGGATGTAGTGACAAAACCAACGCCGTTGTCAAACAGCGCTGCCAGCAGCCGATGCAAGATCATGGCATCAGTGATATCGGCCACGTGAAATTCATCAAAGCAAATCAGCCGGTACTTTTTGGCCATGCGCTTGGCCAGTACATCCAGCGGATTCACCGTACCCTGCAAGTCCGCCAGCTCTCGGTGTACCTCGCGCATGAACTCGTGGAAATGCAGCCGGGTTTTACGCTTCAACGGCACCGCTCCGTAGAAACAGTCCATCAAAAAGCTCTTGCCTCGCCCGACACCACCGTACAGGTAGACCCCGCGCGGGATGTCTGGGCGATTGATGAGTTTCTTGAACGCGTTGGAGCGCGAGGCTTTGAAATCTGACCAGTCTGAAGCGCAGCGCTCCAGCGCCTCCACTGCGCGCAGCTGCGCTGGGTCTGCGGTAAAGCCCCGGCTGCTTAACTCGGCTTGGTAAGCGTCTTTAACGGACAAGATGGATTCTGGAAAAAACTAAGATGCTACTGAATAAATAGCGAACTATTAAGCGTTGACGGGGACTTTCGTGCCTTTTAATGCCCAAAGTCCGCCAGGAAAGCCTAAAGAGGGCTAGAAGTTCAGGGTGCGCTTGTCCACGGCAAGCGCCGCTTCTTTGGTGGACTCGCTCAACGAAGGATGCGCGTGGCAAATGCGGGCAATGTCCTCGCTGCTGGCTCGGAACTCCATCGCCATTACGCACTCGGCAATCAGCTCGCTGGCCATGGGGCCCACAATGTGAACGCCCAGGATTTCGTCGGTGGTGGCATCCGCCAGCATCTTGACCATGCCGGTGGTGTCACCCAAGGCACGTGCGCGACCATTGGCCAGAAACGGGAAGGTGCCTGCCCGGTACTTCACGCCGTCGGCCTTGAGCTGCTGTTCAGTACGACCCACCCAGGCGATCTCTGGACTGGTGTAGATCACCCAGGGGACGGTGTTGAAGTTGACATGCCCGTGCTGACCCGCAATACGCTCCGCCACCGCCACACCCTCTTCCTCAGCCTTGTGCGCCAGCATGGGGCCACGCACCACATCACCCACCGCCCACACATTGGGCAGATTGGTTTTGCAGTCGCCGTCCACGGTGATCATGCCGCGCTCATCCAGTGCGAGACCCACCGCCTCGACATTCAAGCCGGTGGTGTTGGGGACACGCCCAATCGAGATGATGAGTTTGTCCACGTCCAGCGTTTGTGCTTCGCCCTTGGCGTTGGTATAGGCAATGCTGACTTTTCCCGATCGTCCTGAGCTTGTCGAAGGAGTCGACTTGATCTCGCCGACTTTCACACCCAGCTCAATTTTCAGCCCCTGCTTGTCAAACGCTTTTTTGGCTTCCTTGGCAATCTGCTCGTCTACCGCACCCAGGAAGGTCGGCAAGCCCTCAAGGATAGTGACTTCCGAACCCAGCCTGCGCCAGACGGAACCCATCTCCAGACCGATGACGCCAGAGCCAATCAGCGCCAGCTTCTTGGGCACGGTACGCAGTGCCAAAGCACCTTCGTTGGACAGGATGTTGTCCTCGTCAAACGGCGTGCCGGGCAAGGCGCGGGCATTGGAACCCGTGGCGATGATGATGTGCTTGCCGGTGACCACTTCTTCAGCCGCACCCGCCTGTCCTGAGCCCGTCGAAGGGGTCACCTTCATCTCGTAGCCCGCTGCACCGCTTTTGACGAAGGAGCCACGGCCATGAAAGAACGTGACCTTGTTTTTCTTCAGCAAATACAAAATGCCATCGTTGTTTTGTTTGACCACTGCATCTTTGCGAGCCACCATCTTGCCCACATCCAGCGACAAGCCCTTGACCTCGATACCATGATCGGCAAAGTGGTGCGAGGCATGGTCGTAATGCTCGGACGATTGCAGCAAAGCTTTGGACGGAATGCAGCCTACGTTGGTGCAAGTGCCACCGGGTGCCGGGCCGCCTTTCGCGTTTTTCCACTCGTCCACGCAAGCTACCTGGAAGCCCAGTTGTGCTGCGCGAATGGCAGCAATGTAGCCACCTGGGCCGCCACCGATGACGATCACATCAAATTGTTTGGACATCGTCAATTCCTTAGATATCAAACAGCAAGCGGGCTGGATCTTCCAAAGCCTCTTTCATCGCGACGAGGCCCAGCACGGCTTCACGGCCGTCGATGATGCGGTGGTCGTAGCTCATGGCAAAGTAGTTCATGGGGCGCACAACCACCACGCCGTTTTCGACCATGGCGCGGTCTTTGGTGGCGTGCACGCCCAGAATCGCGCTTTGTGGCGGGTTGATGATGGGGGTGGACATCATGGAGCCAAAGGTGCCGCCATTGCTGATGGAGAAGGTGCCGCCGGTCATGTCTTCAATGCCCAGCTTGCCGTCTTTGGCCTTCTGGCCATATTCAGCAATTTTCTTCTCAATATCCGCAAAGCTCATTTGATCTGCATTGCGCAAGATGGGCACGACCAGACCACGAGGCGAACCCACCGCAATGCCGATGTCAAAGTAGCCGTGGTAGACCACGTCGTTGCCGTCTACTGACGCGTTCAGCACCGGAAACTTCTTGAGCGCATGAACGGCGGCTTTGACAAAGAAGCTCATGAAGCCAAGCTTCACGCCATGCTCTTTCTCAAACTTGTCCTGGAAACGCTTGCGCATGTCCATTACCGGGGCCATGTTGATCTCGTTGAACGTCGTCAGGATGGCGTTGGTGGACTGAGATTGCAGCAGGCGCTCGGCAATGCGGGCGCGTAAGCGGCTCATGGGCACGCGCTGCTCAGGGCGCTCACCCAATGAGGGGGCTTTGACTGCGACTTGAGGCAAAGAAATGCTGGGAGTCCCTGTCGATATTGAATTGTTAGCTATGATTTTTGGAGCTGGTGGGTTAGCCACCGCTGCCAGAACATCGCCCTTGGTCACACGGCCATCTTTGCCGGTGCCTGCCACTGAGCCTGCGGCCAGGTTGTTGTCAGCCATCAGCTTGCCCGCCGCCGGCATGGTGACACCGGCCATGGAACCGCCAGCTGCCGACGCTGGCGCTGAAGCCGCCGCCACAGCGACAGCCGCCACAGGAGCCGCTGCTGCAGGTGCAGATACCGCACCCGCTTTGCCATCGGTGTCAATTTTGGCAATCAACTGCTCAGCCGCGACAGTGGAGCCATCGCCCATCACCAGTTCGGTCAATACGCCAGCCGCAGGGGCAGGCACTTCGAGCACCACTTTGTCGGTTTCGACTTCGATCAAGATTTCGTCGATGGCGACAGCATCGCCCACTTTTTTCTTCCAGGTCAACAAGGTGGCTTCCGCCACGGATTCAGACAGCTGGGGGACTTTTACTTCTACGATAGCCATATCAATTCCTAAATTTTTATAGGTTATTTACGCGTTATTCGTGCGTGATTACTTGGTGAGCACAAAGCCCTTGAGTTTGCCGAAAGCGCCGTCAACCAGCGACTTTTGCTGTTCTTGGTGCAGGTGTGAGTAACCCACGGCAGGCGATGCCGAGGCGGCGCGGCCGGAGTACCCCAGGCGCTGTCCTTCCACCATGTTCTCGTGGATGTAATGCTGCACAAAGAACCAGGCACCCTGGTTTTGGGGTTCGTCTTGGCACCAAACCACGTCGATCACGTTGGGGTATTTTTTGAGCTCGGCCGCAAACGCCTTGTGCGGGAATGGGTACAACTGCTCAACACGGATCAGCACGGTGTCGTCATGGCCGTTTTCTTCACGGCGGCGGGCCAGGTCGTAGTACACCTTGCCAGAGCAAGCCACCACGCGTTTAACCTTGTCAGCCTTCTTGATGACTTCTTCCTTGCTCTCGGGAATCACCGTCTGGAAGCCACCTTTGGTGAACTCATTGAGCGGCGACGCCGCATCTTTAGCACGCAGTAGCGACTTCGGCGTCATGATCACCAGCGGCTTACGCAAGTTGCGCACCATCTGGCGGCGCAACACGTGGAAGATCTGGCTGGCCGTGGTGGGCTGCACGATCTGCATATTGGTGTCTGCCGCCAACTGCATGAAGCGCTCAAGGCGCGCCGAGCTGTGCTCAGGGCCTTGCCCTTCATAGCCGTGCGGCAGCATCAAGGTGATGCCGTTCACACGGCCCCATTTGACTTCGCCAGAGGCAATGAACTGGTCGATCACCACTTGTGCGCCATTGGCGAAGTCG
>JANOLC010000300.1:0-1983 GCA_031419575.1 Burkholderiales bacterium
CTTTTTTGGCCCGTGGCGGATCACGGGTAGAGCGGTGCCCCGGTTGCCGTGTTGCCTTGAGCCACTGCCTGTGCGCACTGCGCCCGCAAGTCATCACACGCGCCGGGGTGTGTCTGCTGATGGCGGATATCGAACCCCTCAAACCCAGCAACACCGGCTGGCTGATCGCCGACGTGGTGCCCGACACCTATGCCTTTGGCTGGGCGCGCACTGAGGTTGACCCCGACTTGCTGGCGCTGCTGGCCGACCCGCAGTGGCAACCGTATGTGGTGTTTCCCGGGGAGTATGTGGAAGCTACCCGCGTAGTAACCGACATTCGCGAGAGGACAGGTCCATCAGGACAGCGCCCCCTGTTTGTGCTGCTCGACGCCACCTGGCCCGAAGCCCGCAAGATGTTTCGCAAAAGCCCCTACCTCAACCACCTGCCCGTGCTCAGCTTGCAGCCGGAACAGCTCTCCAACTACCGCCTGCGTCGCTCTACGCGCGATGACCATTTGTGCACCTCAGAAGTAGCAGCATTGTGTTTGGCGCTGGCGGGCGAGCCGCTAGCGTCTGAGGTATTGGGTGCGTATCTGGACGTGTTCACCGCCCACTACCTGAACGCCAAACAGCAGTTGCCCGTGGATGGGGATGATGCCGCGCACCAGCGCTTAAAAAGTTTGCAGGGCATTTGAGCAACGACAATCGACGCTTTTACCGCGACAGAGACCAAAAATCCCCATGACCCAAGATCAGACACCCACGCCCCCCAGCCAAGAACCCGACATGTGCGACTCATGCACGGGCATTCAGCGCAACTGGCGCAAAACCCCTGGCCACCCCGAGCTGATGCAGGGCACGCACCGCACCGTGGCGCACAAACACGGTCAGGTCACCATCACCAAATACCGCTGCGAGCGCTGCGGCACCATTTGGGAGTACGAGAACAACAAGGTCAACCGCAACGCGGGTTGGTCGGTGCTGGTGCGATAGAGGCACTGAGCAGTTACTTGGTTCAGCAAAACACGCCCTCACGGGCAAAGCCGCCTACTTGGCGAATAGCGAACCCAAATCCGCAAACGACTTGAACTCCAGCGCGTTGCCGCTCGGGTCCAGGAAGAACATGGTGGCCTGCTCGCCCACCTCGCCTTTAAAGCGGATGTAGGGCTGAATAATGAACTTCGTGCCCACCGCCGTCAGCTTGTCGGCCGCGTCCTGCCACTGCGCCATGGGCAGCACCACACCAAAGTGCGGCACCGGTACATCGTGGCCGTCTACCGCGTTGGTAGGTTGGGCTACCGCCTTGTTAGCAACCAGGTGCGTGACGATTTGGTGGCCGTAAAAGTTGAAGTCAATCCACTCGTCCGAACTGCGCCCCTCGGGGCAACCCAGCAAGTCGCCGTAAAAAGCACGGGCAGCGGCCAGGTCATGTACCGGAAACGCCAGGTGGAAAGGGGGCAGGCTGGTGGTGGGTGTTGTCATGGTGAATGAGTCTAAAAAAAATGTGGCTATCAGAAAGAGAAAGGAATGTCGAAAACCTTCGACACCGCGCGCGACTGACATCATAAAGTGCCGCAAACCACTTGGCCGCTGCAAGGGCTAGCAAGGTCGATTCAGCGTTTCATAAGAATCTGCATCTGGAAACGTCAACGTGAAGCAAGTCACTCCAAACTGTGATGTGACAGCTATGCCGCCTCCATGACATTCCATGATGGCACGGGTTATGGCAAGGCCCAAACCGGCGCCATCGCTATCTTGCTGAGTTCTTGACTGGTCCACTCGAAAAAATCTATCAAACAAGCGAGGTATCATTTCTGCACCAATGTCCACTCCGTGATTGATCACACTGATCGCGGTGGCATCAGGACTGCGTCGAATTTGAAGCAAGACGGCTGAGTGTGGTGTTGCATATCGGAGCGCATTGGAAAGCAGGTTGCTCAACGCGCGACGCAACATCAAGCGATCGCCGCAAATGGCCCCGTCACCGAGCAATTCGAGCCAAAG
>JANOLC010000301.1:0-3343 GCA_031419575.1 Burkholderiales bacterium
CCCATTTGTTTGCTGACGAACACAATTTCGCTTTGCGCAGGCAGCAGCTTTTGTTGGGCCTGAACACCGATGGCGGCGCCCGCCAACAGAGGAAATAAAAGGCTCAGAAACAGTTTGGATGAGTTCATGGTGAAGTTCCAGGGAGAAGTTGAGATGAATCGGAATGCGTTTGAAGATGTGTTTGCAAGGTGCCAGGCTCAGCCCTTGGCGAACCACATGCGCTGAATCAAGCCATCGCGGTTGATGAACTGATGCTTCAAGGCCGCAGCCAGATGCAACAGCACCAATCCACACAAAGACCAGGCTGCCAGACCATGCAGGGGCTTGAGGGTTTCAGCCAATGCCTTGTTGGCAGCAACCAAATCTGGCAAGGGAATCACACCAAATACAACGATGGGAAAACCTGCCGCCGAGCTGTAGGCCCAGCCCAGCAAAGGCACAGCAAAAAACAAAAGATACAGGCCGTAATGGGTGGCGTGATGCGCCCACTGTTGCCATTGCGGCATTTGCGACTCCATGGCCTTGGGCAATTCCGGTGGGCGATGCGTCAACCGCCACACGAGCCGCAGAACTGACAACGTCAAAATGGAGATGCCCGCCCACTTGTGCCAGTTGTAAAGCTTGAGCCGCAGCGGCGAAAACGGCAGGTCGACCATGTAGTCACCGACAAAAAATAAGCTGGCTAACGCAATAGCCAGCACCCAATGCAGGACGATGGCAACTGTGTTGTAACGAGCAGATTTTGTGGCGCGGTAGCCAGTAGCAGTGGACAGTGACATGGGGACTTGCAGTGCCGGTCAGTGCAATGACAGCAGTAAAGAAGCCGCTAGTCTAAGAACCTCATATCGTAAAAATATTCACTTAATTTGTTGATTTAGTTCAAATTATTTGAACTAAATTCGAACCATAAATCAAAACGCCGCAACATCAAGTGACCAGCTGGCCCCATCCATGCTGGGCGATGTGAAGAAGGGCTTATTTTCCAGGGGTGTGGGTGCCAAGCCCGTTGGCAAGCAGATTCAAGCCAGCGTGTAAGCCGTCTTCACGGTAGTGAAGAACTCTTGCGCATACTTGCCCTGCTCGCGGGCGCCGTAGCTGGAGCCTTTGCGGCCACCAAACGGCACGTGGTAGTCGACGCCCGCCGTGGGCAGGTTCACCATCACCATGCCAGCCTGGCTGTGACGCTTGAAATGAGTGGCGTATTTCAGCGACGTGGTGGCCACGCCAGCCGACAGGCCAAACGGCGTGTTATTGGCTTCAAACAAAGCCTCTTCATACCCTTTGACGCGGATGATGCTGGCCACGGGGCCGAACACTTCTTCGCGGTTGATGCGCATGCCGGTGGTAGTGTCGGTCAGCAGTGCGGGGGCCATGTAAAAACCGTTGGTGTCGCGCTTCAGGCGCTCACCACCAGCCACCAGCACGGCACCCTCGGCCTTGCCGATTTCGACGTAGCTCATGTCCTGCTCCAGCTGGGCTTGCGATGACACTGGGCCGATGTCGATACCGGCTTGCAGGGCATCACCGATCTTGAGTGTAGCCATACGCGCCTTCACACCTTCCACAAACTTGACGTAAATGCCGTCGGTCACGATCAGGCGACTGGATGCGGTGCAGCGCTGGCCGGTGGAAAAGAACGCGCTTTGCACGCTCAGCTCAACGGCCTGCGCCAAATCGGCATCGTCCAGAATGACCTGCGGGTTTTTGCCGCCCATTTCCAGTTGGAACTTCTTCAGGTTGACAGCACATTGCTGGGCAATGCGGCCACCCACGGTTTGCGAACCGGTGAAGCTGATGGCATCAATGCCAGGGTGGTTGACCAGCGGGTCGCCAATCACGCTGCCCCGGCCCATCACCAGATTGAACACACCGGCAGGGATACCGCTGCGGCTGATGATCTCGGCCAGCGCCCAGGCACAACCGGGCACCAGATCAGCGGGTTTGAGCACCACGCAATTGCCGTAGGCCAAGGCAGGCGCTACTTTCCACGCAGGGATGGCAATAGGGAAGTTCCACGGGGTGATGATGCCCACCACGCCCAGAGGCTCGCGGGTGACTTCCACACCGATATTGGGGCGCACGGACGGGATGCTTTCCCCCGCCAAACGCAGGCATTCACCGGCAAAAAACTTGAAAATATTGCCAGCACGGGCGGCTTCACCAATACCCTCAGGCTTGGTTTTGCCTTCTTCACGGGCCAGTAGCGTGCCGAGCTCTTCACGGCGCGCCAAAATTTCATTGCCAATTTTGTCCAGCGCATCAGCGCGGGCCTGAATGCCTGACGTGGACCAGGCCGGGAATGCGGCACGCGCAGCCAGCACTGCGTCATTCAATTGCGCGGCGCTGGCTTGCGTGTACTCACCCAGCACATCACCCAGGTTGGACGGGTTGATATTGGGGGTGTAGGCAGTACCTGCGATCCATTGGCCGTTGATCAGATTGTCAAACTTTTGTGTCATATAAAGCTTTCTTGGCGGTGATTGGTTGTGATTGGGTGTAATGCTCAGCGATTGGCTTTGGGGTTACTGGGGGCCAAGGGTTTTGATGAGCGCGGCCAATTCTTCCATCTCGGCGGGTTTCAGGTCTGTCAAAGGCGCACGCACCGGGCCTGCATCATGCCCGACAATTTTTGCACCCGCTTTGATGATGCTCACGGCATAGCCTTGCGCTTTGTTGCGGATAGCCAGGTATGGCATGAAAAAGTCGTGCAGCAAGCGGTTTTGTGTGGCGAAATCGTCAGAGGCCACCGCGTGGTAGAAGTCCATTGCGGTTTTGGGAATAAAGTTGAACACGGCCGACGAGTACACCGGTGTGCCCATGGCCTTGTAGGCAGCGGCGTACACCTCGGCGGTGGGCAGGCCGCCCAGGTAGGCAAAGCGGTCACCCATACGCTGGTAAATGGCAACCATGGTTTCGATCTCACCCAGGCCATCTTTGAAACCAATCAGATTGGGGCAACGGTCCGCCAGCTTGACCAGCGAATCCGGCGTGAGTTTGCAGACGTTGCGGTTGTAAACAATCACGCCAAATTTCACACTTTTGCACACCGCCTCAACGTGCGCGACCAGGCCATCCTGGCTGGCTTCGGTCAGGTAATGCGGCAGCAGCAAAACGCCGTGGGCACCCAGGCGTTCGGCCTCCTGCGCATGGGCAATGGCCATGCGGGTGGGGCCCCCAGCACCCGCAATGATGGGCACCTTGCCACGGCACGTGTCCACCGCTGTTTTGACGATGGCGCTGTATTCGTCGCCATACAGGGAGAAATATTCACCCGTGCCACCAGCGGCGAACAAGGCGGTTGCGCCGTAAGGGGCCAGCCATTCCAGGCGTTCGATATAGGTCT
>JANOLC010000302.1:0-3309 GCA_031419575.1 Burkholderiales bacterium
CAGTGACACCCGACAAAGTGCACGCCGACAACCAATTTTCGTGGGGACCCATGCTAGAAGTGGCCAAGCTATTTGCCGGCATCTTTCTAACCATCATTCCGGTCATTGCCATGCTCAAAGCCGGCATCGACGGGCCCTTCGGCAGCGTGATTGCCGCCGTCACGCGGCCCGACGGCCAGCCTGACCCGGCGATGTACTTCTGGGCCACCGGTCTGCTGTCGTCCTTCCTCGACAACGCGCCGACCTATCTGGTGTTTTTCAATACGGCGGGCGGCGATGCCGCCGCGTTGATGACGACCTTCGCGCCCACGCTTGCGGCCATTTCGGCCGGCGCAGTTTTCATGGGTGCCAACTCCTACATCGGCAACGCGCCTAACCTGATGGTCAAGGCCATTGCCGAAGAGCGCGGCGTGAAGATGCCCAGCTTCTTTGGCTACATGCTGTGGTCTGGCGGCATTCTGGTGCCACTGTTCGTCGTCATGACGTTCATCTTCTTCACCTAGTCTCGGTGTTGTTATCATTAAAAATAATAGCAAACTATTCAATAGCTACGGGGACTTGAACCCATTTTTATTCAAAAAATTGGCTGAGCGATCGAAAATGGCAATGGCAATGGCGTCAGCCTTCAAAGGTGGCGGCGTCATCTGTCGTGTCACCTGTCAGGTCATCAATCACGTTGTCATGGGAGAACAGCTCGATGGCGTTTTGGCCCACTTGGTTGGTGTCAAAGTAGGCATAGGCCCCCACGCCCACCGCGCCAATGATTGGCAAAAAGCGCGACAGACTTTTACCAATCACGCTCTGCGTGACCTTGACGCCCAGCTTCTTCACCAGCGACTGCATAACGGCTGTGCTGGCGCGTTGGATCAAAAACCGCTGACCTACGCGCACCACCACATCGCGTGACACTTGGGCTGACACGTGTTTGAACAGGCAGTAGAGCATTTGCTCGCGCCCCATGCTGGCCGTTTTGCCGTAAATGCTGGCAATGTCCGCCACCATTTGGGTTTGCAGGTTCCAGACCGCGATCAACTCTGGCAGCACCGTCAACCAGCCCAACACACCGGGGGGCAGGGCCATGGAGCTGGCGACCACGCTGGCTTGCCGGGCTGCGGTGCGCGCAATGGCCTGCGCGCGTGCTTTGGCCTTGGCCGGACTGTCGGCCAGAGACTTCTCCTGGCTGGGGGGCACCCGCACCACCATGTCCAAAATGGCATCCGTCACCTTTTGGCGAATCGCCACTTGGGCCGGTATCAGGCGGGCGAGGGGTAGCTTGTCAGACACGGCAGGGTGTGGGCTGTTGGGTCGCTGCTAAAAGCGCGTTGCTCACACGACGTCCAATGTATGGACGGTCAGTTTCCCGGCGCGGCGATCCGAAAAGTAGTGTTCCAGCGTCTCTTTAACGGTTCTGAAGGCAATTTCATCCCATGGGATTTCGTCCTCGGCAAACATGCGCGCCTCTATCGTTTCATGGCCGGGGTTAAAGGTGTCGTTCAGCAGGCGTGCGGTGTAAAACACATGCACCTGGCCTGCGCGCGGCACGCTCAGCATGGAGAACAGGCCCTCCATCTCAAACTGCGCACCGGCTTCTTCAACCGTCTCGCGCGCAGCCCCTTGTTCCAGGGTTTCGTTCAATTCCATAAACCCGGCTGGCAGCGTCCACTTGCCCCAGCGCGGCTCAATATTGCGTTTGCACAGCAGCACTTTGTCGCCCAGGTAGGGCACGGTGCCGACCACATTGTTGGGGTTTTCGTAATGGATGGTGTGGCAGGCAGGGCACACCGCGCGCTCCTTGGTGTCACCGTCGTCGGGGATTCGGTAGACCACGGTGGTGCCGCAGTTTCTACAGTGTTTGATGGGGAGGCGTTGCATGCCAACAGTGTAATTCCAGTGTCTTTGGATACGAAAAAAAGGACTCACTAGGGAGTCCTTGTCGATGGAGCCAGGGGGTTAAATCATCAGGCTTTGCTGTGTTTTGCAATCAGCGCGTTGGCTGTCTCCAGCAGTTTCTTGCCGTCGAAGCCGCGTTTGTTCATGTCGGCCGCCCACTCATCGTCCACATGACTGGATAGTTTGCGGAACTCATTGGTGTCCGCATCGGTGATTTGGTAAATCGTGTTGCCCCGGTCTAAGGCAGTTTTGCGTCCTGATGGGTCATTGGACTGCTGGGTTTTTCCCATCCAGGCTGAAGTGGCCAGGCCCGAGTTGGCATCAATGATCTTTTTGAGGTCTGGCGCCAACGAGTTGTACTTGGCAATGTTCATGGTCATCACAAATGTGGTGGTGTACAGCGCGGGCTGGTTGGCGGGAAACTCGCTGTGAAACTTGGTTAACTCTTGCACCTTGATCGACGGAACCACTTCCCAGGGAATGGCGCAGGCGTCAATCGTGCCCTTGGAGAGCGCGTCGGTAATGGCTGGCAAGGGCATGCCAACGGGTGTGGCTCCCACCGACGCCAAAAGTTTGGTGACTTGACGGGTTGGGCCGCGCAGCTTCATGCCTTTGAGGTCAGCGGGTGACTTGATGAGCTTGTCTCTGGAGTGAAACATGCCGGGACCGTGGACGTGCAAGGCCAGCACATGGGTGTCTTTAAATTCATCAACCGCCACGGTGTGTACATATTCCCAATAGGCTTTGGACGTGGCCTCGGCATTAGTCATGGTGAACGGCAACTCAAACACCTCAACCCGAGGGAAGCGGCCGGCGGTGTTGCCGGGCAGGGTCCAGACCACATCGACCACGCCGTCCTTGGCCTGGTCATAAAGCTGCACCGGCGTACCGCCCAACTGCATGGCGGGGTAGCCTTCAAACTTGATGCGACCACCGGACTCTTTCTCAACCTTGTCCATCCAGGGCTTGTGCATGGTCATCCATACGTTGGACATGGGAGCCATGAAGGTGTGAAATTTGAGCGTCACAGACTGTTGGGCCAGCCCGCTCAAGCCCGGTGCGCCCAGGGCGACAGCAGCGGTTGACTTGAGCAGGGTGCGTCTTTGAATCATGAGTAGCTCCAGATAGTTGATGGTGGTACGGTAACGGCAATATCAGGCTTGGGTTGACGGGATTTACCCTCAAAGCAGCCCACTCAACCACTGGGTGTTCTTTGCCAAGCGTTCTCGTTCTCTTAACTGACGTACTTGACCAGCCACAGCGAGATGCCGGGGAAGAACAGCAAAAGCAGTGTGCGAAAGACATCGCTGATCAAAAACGGCATCACACCTTTGTAGCTCTCCGAAATGGGCACGTCTTTGGCCATGGCATTGACCACATAAACGTTCAACCCCACCGGCGGTGCCAGCAGGCCAAAAC
>JANOLC010000303.1:0-2225 GCA_031419575.1 Burkholderiales bacterium
TGATTTGGGCGCCGGTAGAGTCCCCGCTCAAGCAGCATTGCCAGCAATATCCGCAACTGGAAAAATATTGCCAGCGCATGCGCAGCCGCTACTACGGGTGATAGGGCAGATTGGCAGTATAAAGTGCCTGAAGTCCCCGTGAACTATGAATAGCTCGCTATTTAAAACGCAGCAATAAAGAGGGACTTCTAGACTTTTCTTCTAGCCACGGAGGGCGATCAGCCGTGATCGGCGTGCGGTATCGATGCACTGCATCAGAGTTATGAAAGTCAGCTTGTAGCAAGTTGCCTAGCCATAATTATGAATTCAGTTTTGAGACGATTCGAGCAAGCACCCGACTGGAGACAAACCCATGACAACCGCACAAAACAGCATCAGCTACGCCGACTTCTACCAACGTTCGTTGACCGACCGTGACGCGTTTTGGTCAGAGCAGGCGCAACTGGTGGACTGGCAAACCCCGCCCCAGCAGATTTGCGACTACAGCAACCCGCCGTTTGCCAAATGGTTTGTGGGTGGCACCACCAATTTGTGCCACAACGCGGTGGATCGCCATCTGAAAGACCGGGCCGATCAGGCCGCACTGATTGTTGTGTCGACCGAGACCCATCAGGAAAAGGTGTACACCTTCCGCGAGTTGCACGCCGAGGTGCAGCGCATGGCGGCTGCGCTCAAAGACCTGGGCGTGGTCAAGGGTGACCGGGTGCTGATTTACATGCCCATGGTTGCCGAGGCTGCCTTTGCCATGCTGGCTTGTGCCCGCATTGGTGCGATTCACTCAGTGGTGTTTGGTGGCTTTGCGTCGGGCTCCTTGGCATCACGCATTGAAGATGCGTCACCCAAGGCCATCATCAGCGCAGATGCCGGGTCGCGTGGTGGCAAGGCGGTGGCCTACAAGCCGCTGCTGGATGAGGCGATTCGCCTGTCAAGCAATAAACCCAAGGCCGTGCTGCTGGTTGACCGTGGGCTGTCCGCTATGAATTTAGTAGCTGAACGTGACCACCTGTGGGGGACTTTGAGGCAAAAACATATGGAAACGGTGGTGGAATGCGAGTGGGTGGATGCCACACACCCCAGTTACACGCTGTACACCAGCGGCACCACCGGCAAACCAAAGGGCGTGCAGCGCGACACCGGTGGCTATGCCGTGGCGCTGGCGGCCAGCATGAAACACATCTACTGCGGCAATCCCGGGGAAACTTATTTTTCGACCAGCGACATCGGTTGGGTGGTGGGCCACAGTTACATCATTTACGGCCCGTTGATCGCCGGCATGGCGACCATCATGTACGAAGGGCTACCGACCCGCCCGGACGGCGGCATCTGGTGGAGCCTGGTGGAGAAATACAAGGTGACGGTGATGTTCAGCGCGCCCACGGCGGTGCGGGTGTTGAAGAAGCAAGACCCGGCGCTGCTGACCAAATATGACCTGTCGAGCTTGCGTGCGCTGTTTCTGGCGGGCGAACCACTGGACGAGCCCACCGCCAAGTGGATCAGCGAAGGCCTGGGCAAGCCCATCATCGACAACTACTGGCAGACCGAAACCGGTTGGCCGATTTTGTCGGTTTGCAATGGCGTGGAAGACACACCCACGCGGTTTGGCTCACCCGGCATGGCGGTATACGGCTTTGACGTGAAGCTGCTGGACGACCAGACCGGGGCCGAGCTGATTGGCCCCAATCAAAAAGGCGTGGTGGCTATCGAAGGGCCACTACCTCCGGGCTGCCTGCAAACCATTTGGGGTGACGATGAGCGATTCGTCAAAACCTATTGGTCCAGCGTGCCGGGCAAGCTGGTCTACAGCACGTTTGACTGGGGCATTCGCGATGCCGATGGGTACTTCTTTATTCTGGGTCGCACCGATGACGTGATCAACGTCGCCGGGCACCGCCTGGGCACCCGTGAGATTGAGGAAAGCATTGCCGCGCACCCCAACATTGCCGAAGTGGCGGTGGTGGGTGTGGCCGATCAGCTCAAGGGCCAAGTGGCGATGGCGTTTGCCATCGTTAAAGACAACAGCCTGCTGACTGATGATGCCTCGCGCCTCAAGCTGGAAGGCGAAATCATGAAGCTGGTGGACGGTGACCTGGGCGCTGTTGCCCGCCCGGCCCGGGTGCGCTTTGTGACCGTGTTGCCCAAGACCCGCAGTGGCAAATTGCTGCGTCGCGCCATGCAGGCGGTGTGCGAGGGCCGCGACCCTGGCGACCTGACCACCATGGACGACC
>JANOLC010000304.1:0-2465 GCA_031419575.1 Burkholderiales bacterium
CATAGGGCACCCCGAGTGGATCGCCACAAGCGAAGAGGAGTACGCTGACAAAGTGGTGGCGCTGGCGCAAGACACCCACGCCCTGCGGCAGCACCGGGCCCACCTGCGCCAGGAGATGCAGCACAGCAGCTTGATGGATGAACGGGGCTTCACGAAGAAGGTCGAACAGGCTTACAGAGGCATGTTTCAACGATGGGTGGACCGAAACGGAGATTTCAAATCATGAAGGCAGTCATCCTGGCCGGAGGCCTGGGCACCCGCATTTCCGAGGAAACCCACCTCAAACCCAAACCCATGATCGAGATTGGTGGCAAGCCCATCTTGTGGCACATCCTGAAGATGTATTCCGCGCACGGCGTGAATGAGTTTGTGATCTGCTGTGGCTACAAGGGCTACATCATCAAAGAGTATTTCGCCAACTATTTCCTGCACATGTCCGATGTGACGTTCGACATGGCCAGCAACCGCATGGAAGTGCACCACAAACACGCCGAACCCTGGCGTGTGACGCTGGTGGACACCGGAGACGACACCATGACTGGCGGGCGGCTGCGACGTGTTGCCAACTATGTGCGCATGGATGAGGCGTTCTGTTTTACCTATGGCGATGGTGTGTCGGACGTCAACATCACCGCTGCCATCGAATTTCACCAACAACACGGCAAGCTGGCCACGGTCACGGCCGTGCAACCACCGGGCCGCTACGGTGCGTTGCAAATGAACGGCCAGTCGGTGACCGGCTTTACAGAAAAGCCGCGTGGCGATGGTGGGTTGATCAACGGCGGTTTCTTTGTGTTGTCACCCCAGTGCATTGACCGTATCGCCACCGACTCAACCAGTTGGGAGGTTGAGCCGCTGTCCGGCCTGGCAGCAGACGGCCAGCTGATGGCCTATGAACACACTGGTTTCTGGCAGCCCATGGACACCCTGCGCGAGAAAAATCTGCTGGAAGACCTGTGGCTCTCCGGTAAAGCGCCGTGGAAGGTTTGGTAACCGGTATGGTTAGTGTGGTCGTTCAACCTGATTCTTCGTTCTGGCGCGGCAAACGTGTCTTGCTGACCGGGCATTCCGGCTTCAAGGGCGCGTGGCTGGCCTTGTGGCTGGAGCGCCTGGGCGTGCACGTTACAGGCTTGTCGTTGGCCCCCATCACCCAACCCAACTTGCCCGACCTGCTGGGCAAGCCCTTCACCCGCGACCAGCTTTGCGACATTCGCGATGCAGCGGTGTTGCGCCAGCGCGTGCAAGCCGCCCAGCCGGACATCGTGCTGCACCTTGCGGCCCAAGCGCTGGTGCGCGCCGGCTACGCCCAGCCACTGGACACCTTTGCCACCAACGTGATGGGCACCGCCAACCTGCTGGACGCCGTGCGGCATTGCCCTAGCGTGCGCGTGGTGATTGCGGTGACCACGGACAAGGTTTACAAGAACAAAGAGTCACTCTACCCCTACCGCGAAGACGACGCGCTGGGTGGGCATGACCCCTACAGCGCCAGCAAAGCCGCCGCCGAGATGATCATTGACTCCTATCGAGCTTCGTTTTTAATAGCAAACAATGTTGCATTGGCGGGGACTAGAGCCGGAAATGTTATTGGTGGAGGCGATTGGTCGGCAGACCGGTTGATTCCGGACGCGATTCGTGCCTGGGGCAGTCGGCAGCCGCTGGAGATTCGCCGGCCCCAAGCCACCCGCCCCTGGCAACACGTTTTGGAGCCGCTGTCTGCATATCTGGTTTTGGCGCAGAAACTCTGGGTGCAGCCCGAGCTGGCGGGAGCCTACAATTTTGGCCCACAAACTCACGAGGCCGCCACGGTACGCGAGGTGGTTGAGCGGGCACAAACCATTTGCCGGGCGGCTGACTTGCCCTGCGATGTCACCTGGGGTGATGGCGCGCAAGGCCCTCACGAGGCCGCCTGGCTGGCGCTGGAAGTGGCCAAGGCTCGCACGGTGCTGGGTATTCAACCCCGATGGAGCCTGCAGGAAACTGTGGCCCGGACTGTGAATTGGTACCACCTGCAAGCGCAAGGCGCGAACGCGCGGGACCTGTGCCTGGCCGATATTACGGCCTTCGAGGTGGTCTCTCAAACCCCGTCCGGAATAGGCGAATGAGCCATATGGACCGTATGAGCCGATTCACCGTGTCAGATACCCCCATCACGGGCCTCAAGTGTATTGAGCGCCAGGTACTGGGCGATGTCCGTGGTTCGTTGTCGCGCCTGTTTTGCGCGCAAGACCTGGCCCAAGCAGGTTGGCATGGCGCTATCGCCCAGATCAACCTGACCGCCACAGCGAAAAAAGGCACGGTGCGCGGCCTGCATTTTCAAAAGTCTCCGCATGCCGAGATGAAATTGGTGAGTTGCCTGCGTGGCGAAGTGTGGGACCTGGCCGTGGACTTGCGCGCCAACTCCCCGACGTTTTTAAATTGGCACGCTGAAATTCTGTCCGCGCAAAACTACCGCGCCCTGCTGA
>JANOLC010000305.1:0-23625 GCA_031419575.1 Burkholderiales bacterium
CGGCTGGGGAACATTCGTCGGGGGTCACGCGACAACAGGCAATATTCGCGCCACCGCGTCATGCGGCATGATTTTGCCATGTAGTAACGTGGCGGTAACTCGGTCCGCCCGCCCGGTATTAAGATGGCGAAAACCAACGGCAGTTGCCATAAAAAGGAGACAACATGAAACCTGATGAGTTAGCGCTTAGTTTTGACCTGCCCAAGCGAACCGTTGCTTTGGTGCTGGTCGGTGGGCGAGGCAGTCGCCTCATGAATCTGACGGACCGCCGTGCCAAACCAGCGGTGTACTTTGGCGGCAAGTTCCGCATCATTGACTTCGCACTGTCCAATTGCCTGAACTCCGGCATTCGCCGTATTGGTGTCATCACCCAGTACAAGTCACACAGCCTGCTGCGCCACCTGCAACGTGGTTGGGCGTTCTTGAAGAGCGAGATGAACGAATTCGTGGACTTGTTGCCCGCCCAACAGCGCACCGATGATGAGAGTTGGTACCGTGGCACCGCCGATGCGGTCTATCAGAACCAGGACATTCTGGCCAGCTATCGCTCGGTGGACTATGTGGTGGTGCTGGCTGGTGACCATATCTACAAGATGAATTACGCCATCATGCTGGCTGACCATGTGGCCAAGGGACGTGATTGCACCGTGGGCTGCATTGCGGTTCCGCGCGATGAGGCCTCGGCCTTTGGCGTCATGGCGGTGGACGACAAATACATGATCACCGAGTTTGTTGAAAAACCAGCCAATCCGCCTGCCATGCCGGGCCACCCCGACATGGCGCTGGCCAGCATGGGTATCTATGTCTTCAATGCACGTTTCCTGTACAAGGAGCTGGAGCGTGACATGGCCGACCCCGAGTCCAGCCACGACTTTGGCAAAGACATCATTCCCCGCGCGGTGCGCAACGGCAATGCGGCGGCGCATCCGTTTGAGTTGAGCGCCGTAGGCACCAAGCACAATGAGCAACCCTATTGGCGTGATGTAGGAACGATTGATGCGTATTGGGATGCCAACATTGATCTCACCGCCACCGACCCCATGCTCAATTTATACGATACGCGCTGGCCGGTCTGGACGTATCAGGAGCAGTTGCCGCCTGCTAAATTTGTGCACAACGTGGACGACCGACGGGGCATGGCGATTGAGTCCACCGTGTCGGGCGGTTGCATTGTGTCGGGCAGTGTGTTCAGGTCACTGCTGTTCTCCAGTGTGCGTGTGCATTCGCACTCCACGGTGAGCTGGTCTGTGTTGTTGCCGGGCGTGACCATTGGCCGAAGTGCCCGTGTCAACCGGACGGTGATCGACCGGGGTTGCAACATTCCTGATGGCATGGTGATTGGTGAAGATGCGGTGCAGGATGAGGCCCGGTTTCACCGCAGCCCCAACGGCATCACGCTGGTGACTGCCGAGATGCTATCCAAACTCGCAGCATGAGGGTTTTGCATGCAGCGGCAGAGGTATTTCCGCTGGTTAAAACAGGGGGCTTGGCCGATGTTTTGGGGGCGTTGCCGCAAGCGCTGATTGAGGGTGGGGCCGATGTCCGGCTGATCGTGCCGGGTTGGCCTGCGGTGCTTGTGGGCCTTGAAAAATTGACCCTGGTTTGCGAGTTGGGTGCCCTGTTTGGGGCGGGCAAGGTCGTGTTGCGCTTGGGGCATCTTCCCGCAAGCCAGGTGCCGGTGTACGTGGTGGATGCGCCTTATTTGTTTCAGCGTAGTGGCAACCCGTACCTGGGGCCAGACGGCAAAGAATGGGGTGACAATCTTCAGCGGTTTGCACTTTTAGGTTGGGTGGCCGCGCACTTGGCAGCCGGTGAGTTGGACAGCCAGTGGTGCCCCGATATTCTTCACGCCCATGATTGGCATGCGGCCATGGCATTTGCTTATGTGCGGGCGCACCCCGGCGCCAAGGTGAAGACGGTTTATACCGTTCATAACCTGGCCTACCAGGGCTTGTTTGACGAGGCAGACTTTCATTTGCTGGGCCTGCCCGTCCGGTTGATGGTGCCTACCGGTCTTGAGTTTCACGGCCAGTTGTCGTTCATGAAAGCTGGCCTGACCTACTCAGACCGTGTGACCACCGTCAGCCCCAGTTATGCGCATGAGATTGCAACGACAGAATTTGGTTGTGGCCTGGAGGGTTTGATCCGCGCACGTGGTGCTGACGTGTCGGGCATTCTGAATGGTGTGGACAGCGGCATCTGGAATCCAGCGACCGATGACGCCATTGCTGCGCCCTATTCGTCGCAGGTGATGGGTGGCAAAGCACGCTGCAAAGCGGCGTTGCAGAAAGCTTTGGGTTTACAAGTGGACGACCGTGCGCCCTTGTTTGGTTTGGTCAGCCGCCTGACCGAGCAAAAAGGCTTGGACTTGGTACTGGCTGCGATTCCCGCGATGCTGGCCGGTGGCGCGCAACTCGCCGTGCAGGGCAGTGGTGACCCGGCACTGGAAGCCGCATTCAGCGCAGCCGCTGCAAAGTATCCCGGCCAGGTGGCTGTGCGCTTGGGTTACGACGAAAACTTTGCGCACCAGATGATGGCGGGGTCTGATGTCATGCTGGTGCCCTCGCGGTTTGAGCCGTGTGGCCTAACCCAGTTGTACGCCTTACGGTATGGAACGGTGCCTGTGGTGCGCCATGTGGGTGGCCTGATCGACACCGTGGTGGATGCTCAGACTGACGCGCTGTTGCGCGACGAGGCCACTGGTTTTGTGTTTGGGCCCGCCACTGCGGATGCGTTGGTGGGTGCGGTGAGCCGGGCAATCCAAGCCTTCACCCAGCCCAAGGTGTGGCGAAAAGTCATGTTGCGCGGCATGGCCCAGGAGTTTTCTTGGGAACGGGCGGCGGCGCAATACCTGGCCCTGTACAACCGCCTGCTTGTTGCTTGATAGAAATACAAACTGAAATAGTCGCCGAATACAATCTGCAGCGCTCTGAAAAGCAGAGTCTGACCGCACTCAAAGGACCATTCAAAATGCAAGTTGCCTCCTCCATCTTCAAGGCCTACGACATTCGTGGCATTGTCCCCGCCACCGTGACAGAAGAAGTCGCCGAGGCCATCGGCAAAGCCTTTGGAACCATTGCCCGCCAGGAGGGCGAAACAGCCGTAGCGGTGGGTCGTGACGGTCGCTTGAGTGGCCCCTCTTTGAGCGCAGCTTTGGTGCGCGGTTTGGTGTCCGTGGGGTTGGATGTCATTGATGTGGGCCTGGTCACCACCCCCATGTTGTATTTTGCGGCCAACACCCTGTGCAAAAGCGGCATTCAAGTCACGGGCAGTCACAATCCCAAGGACTACAACGGCTTCAAAATGGTGATGGCCGGGCGTGCCATTTACGGCGAAGAAATCCAGGCCATCCGCCGCATGATGGAGGCCGAGAGCTGGGTTGAGAAAGACGGTGGCACGGTCAAAAATATCAATGTACTGGCCCCCTACCGTGATCGCATTGTGGGCGACATCAAACTGGCTCGCCCCATGAAAATTGTGGTGGACTCCGGCAACGGCATTGCGGGTGCCTCGGCCCCCGGCATCCTGCGTGCGATTGGCTGCGAGGTGATTGAACTGTTCAGCGAAGTGGATGGCAATTTCCCCAACCACCACCCTGACCCCAGCAAGCCCGAGAATTTGCGTGATTTGATTGCTGCGCTGCAAAACAGCGATGCCGAGCTGGGCTTGGCATTTGACGGTGATGGCGACCGCCTGGGCATCGTCACCAAGCAGGGTAACAACATCTTCCCGGACCGCCAGATGGTGCTGTTCGCGCGTGATGTGCTGAGCCGGGTGCCCGGTGGCACCATCGTGTACGACGTGAAATGTTCGCAGCGCCTGGCCCCGGCCATTGAGGCGGCGGGCGGTGTACCGTTGATGTTCAAGACAGGTCACTCACTGATCAAGGCCAAGATGAAAGAAGTCAACTCGCCTTTGGGCGGCGAGATGAGCGGCCACATCTTCTTCAAGGAGCGCTGGTTTGGCTTTGACGACGGTACTTACGCAGGCTGCCGCCTGCTTGAAATTGTGAGCCAGTCGCCAGATGCCAACGCGGTACTGGACGCATTGCCGACCAGCTTTTCCACCCCCGAGATGAATGTTCGCGTGGCTGAGGGCGAAGCGCCGGGGCTAGTCGCCAAAGCCGTGGCACTGGCCCAATTTGGGCCGGATGCCAAGCTCAACACCATTGACGGCCTGCGGGTGGATTGGGCGGACGGTTTTGGTCTACTGCGCTCCAGCAATACGACGCCGGTGTTGGTGCTGCGCTTTGAGGGGCATACGCCCGAGGCGCTGCATCGCATTGAGACGGACATGCTGGCTTTGCTGCGCCAGGTCAAGCCTGACGCACAATTTGAAGCCTCAGCACACTGATTCCTGGAATCATATTTTTTCGCTTCCAAAACGACAAGCCTGATGAAGGTTTTGTTCGTCAAGTTGTCTTCGCTGGGTGACGTGATCCAGACTATTCCCGTGGTGGCTGATCTCAAACAAGCATTTCCTGACGTGGTGATCGACTGGGTGGTAGAGGAGGCCTTTGCCCCACTGGTTGAGCGCGTGGATGGCCTGCGCCGCGTGCTGTCCATGGCTGGACGGCGCTGGCGCAAGACTCGCTGGAGTACGCAAACCAAGTTTGAGCACAAGGCGTTTATAGCCAGTCTGCAATCCGAGTCGTATGACGCAGTGATTGATTTTCAAGGGCTCATCAAATCCGCTCTGGTGGCTCGTCAAGCCTGCCTGGCTCCCGGCGGATTCCGCGCCACCTACGCCAACGCCAGTGAGGCCTGCGGCTACGAATGGCCGGTGCGCTGGATGCTGGACCGGCTGGTGCCCATGCCCAGGCGCATTCATGCGGTGGCTCGCTACCGTGCGCTGGCCGCTGGGGCGTTGTCCTATTCACATACTGGCCGATCCGTCTATCCGCTCGCGTTTCCCGAGAAGTTGGGTGCCACCGCATTCGACAAGACTGTTGTTTTTGCCCATGGCACCACCCGACCCGACAACGAGTGGGCGCGAGCCCATTGGCTGGGCTTGGGCCAGAGGCTGGTGGGGCAGGGCTATCGCATCGCCTTGCCACAAGCGGGTGGCGAAGAACTGGCATTGGCCCAAGGGCTTGCCGACGCGTTGGGGCCGCAAGCCGAGGTCTGGCCCAAGCTGTCATTGGCCCAGGTGTTGGACCGCATGGCAGGGTCCCTTGGTGTCGTGGGGGTTGATTCGGGTTTGAGCCATATGGCGGTGGCGCTGGATTTGCCCCATGTGCAAATCTTCAGCCAACCGCGGGCCTGGCGGGCAGGGCCTGTGGACTGTGCCTGGCAACTGGCAGTGGGCGGCGAGGCTGCACCGGATGTGGACACGGTGTGGCAGGCGTGGCAAAGCGTTGTGGCCGCGAAGTCATCATGATTCGTTGTGTCTATTCGATAGTGATGTGGCTGGCCCAGCCGTTTCTGCTAGCGCGTCTCAAGCGCCGTGGTGTCGCGGAGCCCGGCTATCTGGTGGCAGTAGGGGAACGGTTTGGCCGCTATGGGGCTTCCATCGGTGTACCTGCTGCTTTGCCGACTGACCCGGGCTATGTCTGGGTGCACGCGGTGTCTTTGGGCGAAACTCGTGTCGCTGCCTTGTTGATTGCCCGCCTGCGGGATCGACTGCCGGGCATGCGTTTGCTCCTGACCCACGGCACGGCCACGGGGCGGGAAGAGGGTGCCAAGCTCCTGCGTCCCGGTGACGTGCAAGTCTGGCAGCCTTGGGACACACCGAGCAACGTCAACCGTTTTTTGAATGGCTTCCGGCCCCGTATCGGCATCTTGCTGGAAACGGAAATTTGGCCCAATCTGTCGGCCATTTGCAAAGCACGGGCCATGCCTTTGGTGCTGGTCAACGCCCGGCTGAGCGACAAGTCTTTGCAGCAAGCCCTGCGTTTGAATTGGCTGGCTCGCCCGGCGTATTCCAGTTTGGCGGCGGTGTGGGCACAAACACAGGACGATGCGAGCCGCCTGCGGCTTTTGGGTGCACCCGTGCAGGGGATCTTTGGCAACTTGAAGTTTGATGCGACCCCCGATGCCGCCCAGTTGGTGGCTGGCCGACAGGCGCGCGCGGTGCTGGGTCGCCCCGTGACCCTGTTCGCCAGCTCCCGGGAGGGTGAGGAAAGTCTTTTTTTGGAAAATTTGAAGGAAAAAACCCCTCAAGTCCTCGTCAAATATAAGAAGTTAGCTATTAAAAATATAGCATTTGACATTCAATGGCTGGTTGTGCCGCGCCACCCCCAGCGCTTTGACGAAGTAGCAAGACTGATCGAACAAGCCGGTTGGGTGACATCCCGTCGCAAAGCGTGGCTGACTGTGCCCCCCACGCCGGTCAATGGCGGTGTCACTGAGTCTGCCACCGTCTGGTTGGGCGATTCGCTGGGAGAAATGGTCATGTACTACGGTCTGGCCGATGTGGCATTGCTGGGGGGCAGCTTTGAGCCGCTGGGTGGGCAAAACCTGATTGAGGCGGCGGCCTGCGGATGCCCGGTGATCATGGGGCCGCATACGTTTAACTTTGCCGAGGCGGCTGAGTTGGCCATTGCAGCGGGGGCCGCGATTCGGGTTGATTCCATGGCGCAGGCCATGTTGGAGGCCACAGCACTGCTAGCGGATAACGACAGACTCAAGGCCATGCGCGCCGCTGCCTTGCAATTCACAGCCGCCCATCGCGGTGCGGTTGGTAAAACCGTGGCCGCAATCGCTGAATTACTGGGTTGACAAACTATTTGGCCAGAAGCGCGTTAACGCTTTGCAGGTCTTCGGCCTTGAGCGTGCCATTGGCCTGGCGCAACTTCAAACCGCCCACCAACACGTCATAACGCGCTTTGGCCAGATCACGCTTGGTCTGAAACAACTGGCTCTGGGAGTTGAGCACGTCAATGTTGATGCGCACGCCCACTTGATATCCCAGCTTGTTGGCCTCCAGCGCGCTTTGGCTGGAAGCTTCAGCGGCCTCCAGCGCCTTGACCTGGCCTTGTCCTGACAGCACACCAAAGTAAGCGGTGCGTGTGCTTTGTGCGACGGCCCGCTTGGCACCTTCCAGGTCATTGCGGGCCTTGTCTTCCAGCGCCAGCGTTTCCTTGATGCGGTTCTGAATGGAATAACCGGCAAACAGGGGCAGGTTCAGGGTCACACCGAGGGTGGCCAGGTTGGTGCGAAAGTCGGGTCCCACCGACGATGTGCCATTGTTTTGAGTGATGTTGTAGCTACCGGTCAGGTCGATGGTGGGCTTGTTGCCCGCTTGCGCCTTGGTGGTCTCAAGCAACGCCACATCAAGCGCAACCTGGCTGAGCTTGATGCCGGGGTGATTGTCTTCAGACTGTTGCACCCACGCATTTACATCCTCTGGCAACACCGCCGGCAAGGCGACAGGTTGTGAGACCGATTTAGGTTGCGTGTCGGTTTTGCCCACCAACTGATCCAGTGCGATTTTTTTGACCCGCAGGTCATTGCGGGCCGCAATTTCCTGGGCGACCACCAGGTCAAAGCGGGCCTGGGCTTCGCGGGTGTCAGTGATGGTGGAAGTACCTACTTCAAAGTTGCGCTTGGCAAACGCCAGTTGTTCAGCCACGGCTGCCTTTTGGGCCAGCACAAACGCCACGCTGTCTTGTGAGGCCAACACATCAAAATAAGTCTGGCTGACGCGGACGATCAAATCTTGGTCGGCGGCCAGCAGTTGCAACTGGGCCTGATCCACCTGTTTTTTCCCCTGCTCATAGGTGGCCCAGTTGGCTGGGCGATACAGCGGTTGCGAGGCGCTGATGGTGGCGGTCTGGCTGCCAAAGTCTGGTTTGGGGGGTTTGGCCAGCGTATTCTCCAGATTGGAGAACGACGCGCCCAGGGACAGTCCCACCGTGGGCAGTGTGCCTGCCCGCGCTTGCTCTGCCCTGGCCAGGGTGGCAGCAAACTGGGATTTGGCCGACTGATAAGTGGCGTCATAGACTCGGGCCGACTCGTACATATCCACCACGTTTTGTGCCTGAACGGGCAAGGCGACAGCGGCGGTAAAAGCCAAGAGCAAAGGGGTCAGTCGAAACGAGTTCATGGATGTCCTAAAAACAGGTGTCAGTATCGGGCAACAGTGGGATCAAGTTCGAGAGACCACGCATTGATCCCCCCCGAAATATTGGCCACATGGGCAAAGCCCTGGCTCTCCAGGTAGCCAGCCACCCGCATGCTGCGCGCGCCGTGGTGGCACAGGCAGGCGATGGGGCGCGACGCGTCCAGCTGGGCCAGCTGTTGGGGAATGGAACCCATAGGGATGGTGACCAGCTCGAACCCATCCGCCCGGATACTGGCGGCTTGCAGTTCACCGGGCTCACGAACGTCCAGCACCACTGGTTGGCCATGCTGGTTGACCTCTTGAAACCAGGCGGCCAAGGCAGAGGGAGAGACTTGAGAAATCATGTCGTGCAAGTAGGCGGGTAAGAGGTAGCGGGTTCGTGTCAGAAGCTGAAACGTGATGGCTCTGGGAAATTAAGCAAGCGCGGTGCCACAGTGTCCCAGGGCTGCACGGTGCGGAAATCAGTGTCGCTCACGCGGGTGACAAGGGTGGCGCGCATCATGGGTTCATTCCCGATGATGGCCGCCAGCCGACCGCCTACTTTGAGTTGCGCCAACAAGGCATGAGGCACTTCAGCCAGCGACCCACTCAGGACGATCACATCAAAAGGCCCCTCGGGGGCTTTACCTTTGGCACCGTCTGCACAGCGAACTTCGGCGTTATGAATCCCTGCCTTTTGCAGGTTGGTGCGCGCCAGTGCCGCCAGGTCAGCGTCAATTTCAAGTGAAATCACGCGCTGAGCACGGTGTGCCAGCAGGGCGGCCATGTAGCCGGATCCAGCGCCAACCTCAAGCACCTTTTCGTGCCTTTGCACGGCCAAGTCTTGCAACAATCGCGCCTCAACCCGGGGAGCCAGCATGCATTGGCCCAAGCGCATGGCCTCATCGGTGGGGCTGGTGAGAGGGACTTCCATGTCCACAAAAGCCAGTGCCTTGTGGGCCAGCGGCAAAAAATCTTCACGCTTCACCAGTGCCAGCAGTTGCAGCACGCTGGCGTCCAGCACATCCCAAGGGCGGATTTGCTGTTCAATCATGTTGAAGCGGGCTTGTTCCAAGTTCATTTGTGTACTCCGGGGGGTATATTGGTCGAGTCGTTTAAATTTTAACCGCAGGGTCTTTTTTGGAAGCCCACAGGCCACCCAGCCACTGCGCCAGGTCATCCATATAACAGTACACCACGGGCACCACCACCAGGGTGAGCAAAGAAGAGGTAATTACCCCGCCAATGACGGCTTGCCCCATGGGCGCGCGCATTTCCGACCCCTCGGTCAACGCAAACGCCAGCGGCACCATGCCGAAAATCATGGCCAAGGTGGTCATCAAAATTGGGCGCAGCCGCACCCTGGCCGCCAGCAGGAGCGCCTCGCTTCGGCCGAGTCCAACCACCGTGCGCCCGTCTGCATCCACCGATGCCTCGCGCGAGCGAATGGCAAAGTCAACCAGCAAAATGGCGTTTTTGGTCACCAGGCCCATCAGCATCACGACCCCGATGACTGAAAACATCGACAAGGTGGAGTTAAACAGCAGCAATGCCAGCACCACACCAATCAGCGTCAAGGGCAGAGCGGTCATCAAGGCCAGTGGCTGCAAAAAGCTCTTGAACTGGCTGGCCAAGATCATGTAGATGAACACGACGGCCAGCACCAGTGCCGAGATGGCATAACCAAACGCTTCGCCCATGTCTTTGGTGGAGCCACTGAACTGGTAGCTGTAGCCCTGCGGCATGACAATGCTTTCCATCGCAGTTTTGATGTCTGCAGACACCTCGCCGGCCGAGCGGCCCGAAACGTTGCCGTTGATGGACACTTCGCGTGTCAAATCACGGCGGTTGATCTGGTTGGCGCCGGTGGATTCGCGCAGCGTTGCGACTTGGTTGAGCCGCACAATGCGCGGGCTGCCATCGGCATTGCTGCCTACGGTAAACGGCAGCTGTGCCAAGTCTTGCAAGCTGTTTCGGGCCTGCGGAGCCAAACGCACGTTCACGTCATAGGTTTGGTCATCGGGTGCGCGCCAGTTGCCCACGGTTTGCCCGGCTATCAGCGTGCGCAAGGTGGCCCCAATTTGCGACACGCTCAACCCCACGTCCGAGGCTACATCGCGTTTCACACTCACGTCCAGCACGGGTTTGTTGGGCTTGGCGCTTGAATCCAGATCAACCAGCCCCGGGATAGATCTGATTTTTGCCATCGCTTGGGTGGTCAGCCGCTCTAGCTCCGCCGTGTCAGGCCCCTGGATGGAGAACAGAATTTGCTTTTGTCCACCGACTGAGTCCAGCAGGCCCACGTGGGTGACGGTAATGCCGGGCACGCGCTTCAAACGCTCCCGCATCACCACTGACATGGCATCCACGCTCACGGTTCGTGCTTTGCGGTCTACCAGCCGGATATAAATGCTGGCGTAAATTTTGCCTTGTGCATTGCCGGTGTTGATGGTGGACAGGGTGTAGCGCACCTCAGAAAACTCCCGAATGATGGCCTCTACCTGCCGCGCCTTGCCTTCAGTCACTTCCAGTGACGAGCCCACCGGGGTGTTAAACGTTAGCGTGGTTTCCGAAAAATCTGACTTCGGCACAAACTCAGTGCCCAACAGCGGAACCATGAAAATACTGCCGACAAAGATCGCCAATGCCAGCAGCACCGTGATGAGCCGATGCTGGAGCGCAGACCGCAGCAGGTTTTGGTAAACATCTGCCAGCAATTCGGTGGTGCGGTCAAACCAGCCGGTGACACGCCCTATGGTTTTGTCATAAAAGGTAGTGGGTGGCCCTTTGCGCCCGTGCGCATCGATGCTGGGGTCGTGCCAAATGCTGGACAACATCGGATCCAGCGTGAAGCTGACAAACATCGAGATCAACACCGCCGCCACGATGGTGATGCCGAACTCGTGAAAGAACTTGCCGATGATGCCGCCCATGAACCCAATTGGCATGAAAACCGCCACGATGGATAGCGTCGTCGCCAGCACGGCCAAGCCAATTTCTTGGGTGCCATCCAGTGATGCCTGATAGGCGTTTTTGCCCATTTGCATATGGCGCACAATGTTTTCGCGTACCACAATTGCGTCGTCAATCAGCAGGCCCACGCATAGGCTCAGCGCCATCAGCGTGATCATGTTGATGGTGAACCCAAACAGGTTCATGAATAGAAACGTACCAATCAACGCGATGGGCAGGGTCAGCCCGGTGATGACGGTGGAGCGCCAGGAATTCAGGAACAAAAACACAATCAGCACCGTGAGAAAGGCACCTTCTATGAGTGTGCGGCGTACATTTTCAACGGACACTCTGATTTGGCGCGAGCCATCTGTGATCAGCTCCAGCCGCACACCGGGGGGCAGTTTCTTCTGCATCTCGGCCAGGGTTTTCTGCAAACCATCCACCACGGCTATGGTGTTTTCGTCCTGCTGCTTTTGCACGTTGAGCAACAAGGTGCGCTGGCCGTTGTAGAGTGCCAGGCTTTCAATCTCCTGCGCGCCGTCCGACACGGTGGCCAATTGCGCCACCCGCACCGGCGAACCACCCTTGCGCGTCACGATGATCTTGCCAAAGTCTTCAGGCCGCTGAACGCGTGCCGCAATCTGGATTACCCGCTCTTGCGCAGCGGTGCGAATGGCCCCCACCGGCAGGTCCTGGTTCTCGTTGCGCACGGCAGTCACTACCTGGTCGGGCGTGATGCCAAAGGCCTCCAGCGCTTGAGGATTCAAGTAAACATTGATCTCGCGCTTGGTGCCCCCAACCACGGTGACTGATCCCACGCCGCGCACGTTTTCCAGGCGTTTTTTGAAGTTTTGCTCTGCCCAGTTGGTGAGTTCTACTGCGGTTAATTCGTTCGTGGATGAAGTTGTTTTATCCGGTAAAACAGCCACCGACCAAATAGCGCGTGCGGACGGGTCAAACCGCAAAACACGCGGCTCTTTGACTTCGGCGCGCAGCGACGGTTTGACGGCGGCCACCTTTTCGCGCACATCGTCAGCCGCTTTGCGCCCATCCACATGCAAGCCAAACTCAATCACCACCACCGACTGGCCTTCGTAGCTGCGGGAGGTCAGCGCATTGATGCCTGCGATGGCGTTCACCCCTTCTTCAATCTTTTTGGAGACTTCGCTCTCCACAATTTCAGGCGAGGCACCGGGGTAGTCGGTAATGACCACCACCACGGGGAAGTCGATGTTCGGGAACTGGTCTACTTTGAGCCGCTGCAACGAAAAAAGGCCCAACACCACCAGCGCCACCATCACCATGGTGGCAAACACCGGGTTCCTGAGGCTGACTTTGGTAAACCACATGGTGTTAACGCGCTGCGCTCGCAGGACGTGCAGCGGCCATGGCGGGCGTTACAGCCGGTGCTGCGGTGAACGTGACGGCGGTGCCTGCGCGCAACGCCCCCACTGTGCCGCGAATCACCACCGCGTTGTCAGGTACGCCGGTGACGGCCACCATGGCCTCGCCATCGGCTTCACCCCTTGCGCCCAGGGTCACGCTGTGGTGCACCACAACGCCGTTTTCAATGGTTTGAACATAAGGCGCGGGCTTGTCAGTGCGCACCGCGTTCAAGGGCAGGGCCGGGCCAGACTGGACGGCGGTTCCCAACCTGCCTTGTGCAAACAAGCCCTGGCGTAAGCCCGTGGCATCCACCACAGCCAGATACACCAACACGCTGCGGCTGCCCGCCTGCGCGCTGGGGTTGATGCGCACCACCTTGGCCGCCACCGAATGGTCGGCCCCTTCAATTTGCAGCGTGGCGGTCTGTCCCACTTTGACCTCCATTGAGTCGGCTGCGCTCAAGGTGGCTTCCATCTCAATGCGGCTCAAGTCCACCACCTCCAGCACACGGCCATCAATGGCAACGCGCTCCCCCGGCTGCGCTAAACGTTGGGACACCACACCCGAGATGGGGCTGCGTAACACCGTGTCACTCATGGCTTTCTGAGTGACTTCAACCGAGGCTTGCGCCGCCTTGTAGTTGGCTTGCGCGGCAACCAGGTTGCTGGACGACGTGTCCAGCGCAGTCTTGCTGATGAAGCCTTGCTCCACCAGCGCGCGGTTGTTGTCAAATTGTCTTTGTGCAATGTCGATTTGTGCCCGGGCGGAGTCGGCCTGCTCCTGGGCTTGCCGCACGCGCGAGGCGTATTCGGTCGGCTCAACGCGCGCCACCACTTGACCCGCTTTCACCGTGTCGCCCTCGCGCAACGTCAGCCCTTGCAACTCGCCAGCCACTCGCGCCTTGATGACCGCCGAATTCACCGCTTTGAGCGCACCTGACACGGCCAGTCCTTGCGACAGGTGGCGAACTTTCAGAGGCATCACATCCGTCGCGGCCAACTCAATGGCGACTTGCGTTCGCTGCATGGCCTGCGCAGTAGCGGCTGCCTGTTTGGCATTGCGATCCATCAGCGTGCGTGCAATTCCCCCGGAGATCACGAGTACAGCGACACCGGTAATTGTCCATTTCAACCACGGTTTCATGATCAGGCTTTTCCTTTTTTTGGGGTACTTTGCACACACATGCCGTAGAGCAACGTATCAATCTGCATGGCTAAAAATTCTTCGGGGTCAAATTGCGAGCCCGTTACCAGAGCAGTGTCCTGTGAATGCTTCCAGGTCACCAAAAAAAGCATGGGGCTCAGCACGCTGTACACGGCGTACTTCATGTCCATGGGTCGAAATTCACCCAAGTCCACCCCGCGTTGCAAAATGGTTTCGACGATCTTTTGCCCAGGCTCAATTACTTCCTGCCGGTAAAACATAACCAGATCAGGGAAATGAGTCCCCTCGGTCATCATCAGTTTGCTGATGCCGGATGCCTTGGTCGAGCCGACCGATGCCCACCAGCTTTTCACACAGTAACGCAACATGTCGGCGGTGCTGCCGCTAAAAGTCTTCAATGCGTCGTGCCAGCCGGGATAGTGGCTGGAAATGTTGTCGCGCACCACGGCTTTGAACAGCTCTTCTTTGCTGGCGAAGTACAAAAACAGTGTGCCCTTGGAGACGCCAGCGCGCTGCGCCACCTCTTCAGCCCGTGTGGCCGCAAATCCCTTTTCAACAAACAAGTCCAGCGCAGCCGCCAGTAGTTCCCCCGGGCGAGCGTCTTTGCGGCGTTCACGTTTGGCAATCGTGCTTTTTGCATTGCAGCGAAATAGTTGGGGGAGCGGCATTTATCTTACTGACTGATTGGTTATTAATGTAACCCAGCCAGGGCCACTCTCCCACTCCACCCCATGATGCCCTTGCGCAAGGCCTGTCATGGCGCGCCGCGTAAGATGATGGCTACTTGCGCGACTGATCGCCATTCGTGATTCACCGGAGAACCCCCATGTCAGACTCCCTTCAAACCATCATCCTGGGCGGCGGCTGCTTCTGGTGCACCGAAAGCGTTTATGTCAACGTGAGGGGTGTCACCGATGTGGAGTCGGGCTACTGCAACGGCCAGGTGGCCCGGCCCAGCTACGAGCAGGTCTGCACCGGAGGCACCGGCTGCAATGAGGTGGTGAAACTCATCTATGACCCGGCGCAGATCAGCACCCGCGAGATTCTGGAAATTTTCTTTGTGGTGCACGACGCCACCACGCTGAACCAGCAGGGCAACGATGTCGGCACGCAGTACCGCAGCGGTATTTATTACACGACCGACGAGCAAAAACAGGTGGCCCAAGACCTCATCAAGGAGATGAAAGAGATGAGTGGCGGCGGGGTTTTCAGCCGAAAAATCGTCACCGAAGTGCTGCCCATTGAGAACTACTGGCCGGCCGAGGACTACCACCAGGACTACTTTGCCAACAACCCCAACCAGGGTTACTGCATGGCCGTGGCCGCGCCCAAGGTGGCCAAGTTCCGCAAGACCTTCAGCCGTCTGGCCAAGACTTAAGCTTTTTGCCCAATATCCCGCGTGCTGACCTGCGCAAAATAAAACCATTCGTTGCCGGGCGCCGAGTTGGGGTTCGGGAACACGATGTAGCCGTCCTGTGGGGCCAGCACGGGCTTGCCATCGTGCCGCGTGCCGACCAGCTCACCCTGCTTCACCGGGTCATAACTGCTCCAAGGTTTGGCAAAACTGTCGTCCAGGTGATGCCGGTCAATCACCTCGGCCAGGCGTAAAAATTCAATCTCGGCGCAGGGCGCGGGTGATGTCTCGTTCACCAGACCCAGGTGCGCCAGCGTACGGCGAATGGCCTGGTAGGCCATCTCCGGTCCGGCCGGGTCCTGGTGCTGGCCACATTCCAGCGTGATGGCGTAGCCGCCCTGGCTGCGCATGTATTCGGTGGTGCCCACGCCATAACTGGGGTCGGTGCTGAGCAGGCCCGCGCGCTCATTCATCGCGGTGCGAGCCAGGCGGTGTTTCACGCCCACGGCATAGGTGTCCAGCCAGCCTTCCACAATGCGGCGCGGCCCCAGCCGCAGGGCCAGTGCCTGTTCAGCCTGGGCATGGGCAAACGGCTCCAGCGTGCCGGTGTTGTCGGGCGGGCCAATCATGGCAAAGGGCTCGCCCGCGGTGTGGAAGGAATGCAAGTCCAGCAGCACCTCATGGTCCGCGAGAAGCGGGCATAAGACGTTGGCAATGCGATCCTCGTAGTCCAGCGGTTCGGCATTGGGACGCAGGTTGCGATTCAGGTTGCGATCCCCCGCACGCTGCTGTTTTTGATAGGCCAAAGGGTTGGTGATGGGCACAAAGGTCACGGTGCCACAGGTGATTTGCAGCGTGCCCGCATCCAGCTCAGCCAACACGCGGTGGATGCCGTGGGTGCCACAGGTTTCATTGCCGTGCACTGCGCCCAACACGATCAAGCGGGGGCCGGGCTCCAACGCAGCGAACTGATGGACACGTAACAGTTGGGTGGATGGGCTGGAGGATGTTGTCATGATTTTTAGCGGGATCCCGATGCTGTGGCTGCCATTCTATGAAGCCTTGATGGGTCGTGTCACGACTTGATGGCCCAGCGCAGCTTGGTGGAGCTGGACCTTGGATTGGCCCGTTGCTCCTCAAACGAGGGGCGAATCAAGTCCGCCGCCACACTCGCGTAAGTGCCATTGCGCTCGCCCGTCTGAAACGCCTTCTTCACCCGCCGGTCTTCACCCGAGTGAAAGCTCATGATGGCTACCCGGCCCCCGGGTTTCAGGCAGCGTGGCAGGTCTGCCAGAAACTGGTCCAGCACGGCGAACTCGTGGTTCACCTCTATGCGCAGGGCCTGGAAGGTGCGTTGCAGCGCCTTTTTGATCTCGGTTTCACGCTCTTCCAGCGGCATGCGCGGGTTAAGGGCGCCATCTACGGCCCCCCGCACCAGCGCAGCCAGCTGGGTTGTGGTTTCCACATATTGGCCCTGCAACGCGTTGGCTAAGGGAATGGCATGGGGTTCATCGGCGTTGTCGATCAGCAAGTCGCGCAAGCGTTGGCGCGTGACGGACAGCAGCAGTTCCATCGCCGACTGGCCGGCGCCCGGGTCCAGCCGCAAGTCCAGCGGCCCCTCCAGCTTGAAGCTGAATCCCCGCGCCGGGTTGTCAATCTGCATCGACGACACCCCCAGGTCGGCCAGCACCACGTCAAAACCACCTGCCTCGGGCAACAGCGTGGCCAATGCCGAGAAGTTGATGCGTCGCACCACCAGCTGCGATTCGTCAAAGCCCAACTTGCGCAAGCGCGCTTCGGTACGGGGCAACTCCACCGGGTCGACGTCGATGCCAAACAAGCGCCCACCGGGCAACAAATGCGGCAAGATCTCCCGGGTGTGGCCGCCATAGCCCAGCGTGGCATCCAGCGCGGTCTCACTGGGCTGAGGTTTTAGAATCGCCAGAATTTCTGCCACGCAAATGGAGCGGTGCATGCCGGCCGGGGTTTGGCCCCGCGCCATGACTTTCTTCAGCTCGTCGGCATGAAGAACCGGGTCCAGTTCTTTGTACTTTTCTGCAAATTGTTTGGGGTGGGTACCGGTGTAGCGCATGCGGCGCTGATGGGGTGCGGGCGTGATAGCTGGAAGCGGGTTTGAAGGCGCAGGGGTGGGCTCGGTCATGGCTGATTATCTGACCCAAAACGCCGTCCAGGAATTACCGCAAAATTTGTATAGCATTCGGGGTATTAAAAATAATTAATTGTCTTGCGCTGTGGCATCGTCTGGCGCGGACTCCAGTCGTTTGGAACAGGCAGACAGTCAATGAATTACACCGAATCTAAAGAGCAGAGCGCCGAAATTTTGCGCGCCGTTTTGGGCACCATGGGCCAACACGATGCCGCCTTCAACCCCATCACCTTTGCGCTCTGGTATGAATACCTGGCGGGCATCAACCCCGGCCTGAAGCAGGCGGTGGACCACTGTTTGCAGCGTGAGCCGCGCCTGAGCGATGCCACCGTCAAACGTCTGTTTGCCCAGCACGTGGCCGGTATAGACACCCATTCCATGGAGCGCATTACCGGTGATTTTCAGCGCGTGATGGTGGGCATGGCGCAAACCGCATCACAAACGGGTGCCTCCGCTGGCGCGTATGGCGAACAGCTTCAAGGCCTGAGCGACGCCCTCAAGGATGGCTCGGCTGCCGGCATGTCGCCGCACATCCGGGATGTGTTGCAGGGCACCCAGCGCCTGCAAGACTCAGCCAAAACTTTGCAAACGCAAGTCAGCGCCAGCCACGACGAAATCGTGCGCCTGCAAGCCGAGCTAGGCCGCGTACGCCATGAAGCCCTGCTGGACCCGTTGACCCACATCCTCAACCGGCGCGGGTTTGATCAAGCCTTGTCGGCCATGCTACTGACTATCCCCCAGACTGACACCGCCCATTGCCTGGTGATGATCGATATTGATCACTTCAAAAAAGTCAACGACACTCATGGCCACCCCGTGGGCGACCGGGTGATTCAAGCCCTGGGCGAAGTCTTGCGCCAAACCGTGACCCAGCCCGGCCACTCTGTGGCGCGCTACGGTGGTGAAGAGTTCGCTGTGCTGATGCCGCACTGTCGCCTGGAAGAGTGTGCCCGCATCGCCGAGCTGATTCGCGCACGTGTCAAAGGCATGAAAATTCGCAACAAAAAGACCCAGGAAATCATCGTCACCGCCACGGTGTCACTGGGGTTCACATCCTTGTTATTGGGCGATGCAGCCGACGATGCGGCGGCCTTGATTGCCCGTGCGGATGCCGGTTTGTACCAAAGCAAGCAGGGCGGGCGAGATCGGGTGACGCATGTGGGGGCGGGGCGGGGTGCGTGATCCACACCACTGATTTAATCTATCGGTACGCCAACGGGGCCGAGTTGCGCTTTCCCGATGTGGACATCCCCCAGGGTGGGGTGATGCTGCTCAAAGGACCATCCGGCTCGGGTAAATCGACCTGGCTGGCGCTGGCGGCTGGGCTGTTGCGTGCCAGCAGTGGCCAGATCGTGGTGGCGGGGCAAGACCTGAATGCTCTTAAAAAGATAGCTACCGATGCATGGCGGGCGGGGACTATCGGCTTCCTTCCTCAGAAACTTCACTTGAGCGAGGCTTTAACGGTGGCGGGTAACCTGGCCATGGCGCAATGGGCGGCGGGTGTGCCCAATCAGCCCCAACAAGTGATGGCGGTTCTTGCGTCACTGGGCTTGAGTGATTTGGCCCAGCGCCTGCCGTGCCAGCTCTCGGGCGGGCAAGCGCAGCGGGTGGCTTTGGCGCGCGCGGTGCTGCTTGCGCCCAAAGTCATCCTGGCCGACGAGCCCACCGCCAGCCTGGACGATGAAGCCGCTACCGCCGCACTGGCTTTATTGCAAGCCAGCGCAGCGCGTGCCGGTGCGACGCTGGTGATTGCCACGCACGACAGCCGCGTCGCGCAGGCGCTCCCCAACGCATTTGAATGCCGACTTTCAGAATTTTTAGCATCAAAAGTTCCACAAGTCCTCGTTGAATATCAATAGTTCGCTATGAAAATAATAGCTATTGCATTTCGGTATTTGTGGTCGCGCCCGCTGGCAGCGGCTTTGAATTTGCTACTGTTGTCGTTGGGGCTGGCCTCCATTACCTTCGTAGTGCTCACCGCCGAGCAGATGGACAGCGCCTTTGAGCGCGACCTGGCTGGCATTGACCTGGTGGTGGGGGCCAAGGGCAGCCCGCTGCAACTGATTTTGGCGGGTGTGTTTCACATCGACGTGCCCACCGGCAACATCCCGCTTGAAGCCGTGAACGAGCTGGCCGCCAACCCGCAGGTGGCGCAACTCATTCCGTTGAGTCTGGGCGATACCTACAAGAGTTACCGCATCGTCGGCACCTCGCCCGCCTATGCCGCGCACTACGGGGCCACGCTGGCCGCCGGTGTTGGCTGGACGGCCGCTACCCAAGCCGCCAGCGTGATGGGTGCGGTGGTCGGCGCACAGGTGGCGCAAAACACCGGGCTGGCAGTGGGGAACCGTTTTGCAGGCTCCCACGGGCTGGGCGGCAAGGGCCATGCGCATGGCGACAACCCGTACCAGGTGATCGGTGTGCTGAAACCCTGCGCCTGTGTCCTGGACCGGCTCATCCTCACCCCCACCGAATCCGTCTGGCAGACGCATGAAAAAGCCACCGCGCTGGATGCCGACGACCAAAAAATCATGGAAGCCGAGCGCGAGGTCACACTGGCGCTCATCACCTACAAGAGCCCATTGGCCGCAGTCAGCCTGCCGCGCTTCATCAACACCACCACCGAGATGCAGGCCGCCGCCCCGGCCATTGAAATCACCCGCCTGCTGCGCATGGTGGGCGTGGGCACCGACGTGCTGCGCGGCTTTGGCGCGGTGTTGTTACTCACGGCAGGCTTGAGCGTCTTCATCGCTCTGTGGAACGCCGTGCGCGAGCGCCGCGCTGACCTGGCCATGCTGCGCATGCTGGGCGCATCGCCACAAAAAATTGCCGGTCTGGTGCTGTGCGAGGCGTTGTTGCTGGCGCTGATGGCTACTGCCATTGGGTTGGCTGCGGGCCATGCGCTCACTGGCTTGATTGGCCAATGGCTACAGGCTGAACGGTCGATTGCGTTGACGGGCTGGATCTGGTTGCCCACCGAGTGGTGGGTGCCCGCCTTGGGCTGCGGCGTCGCCTTGCTGGCAGCGTTGCCCCCCGCGCTGGGGGCGTATCGGCTGGATGTGACCACCTTGCTCAATTCACGCTGAATGTTGCGTTTTTAACCGGAGAACTTTGATGACCAAAATGTTGATGACCCTTGCCACCAGCCTTTTCATGGCCAGCACGGCGTTTGCCGCTGGTGCCCACAGCGACAAGGAAGCCAAAGAAGACGCAGCCCGCCACCGCACCCTGGCGGCGGCGCATGAGGGCGCTGCCAAATGCCTGGAGTCGGGCAAAAAGGAAGAGGTGTGCAACAAAGAGCTGCAAGCGGCCTGCAAGGGCTTGGCCATTGGCAAATACTGCGGCATGAAGCACGAGCATTGAGGGGCATTCACCGGCGTTGAACGGTCAGCGGGCAAAATGCTCAAATTCGCCTGATTGGAGCGGTTTATGAAAATTTCATCCGTGTTGATGTCCTCCGTGCTGGCTCTGGCCTGCGGGTCAGTGTCTGTGCCGTCGTTAGCTCAGCTCAGCTCGCCCATGCCTGGCGTACCCGGTGTCCCTGTGGGCCAAGGTGCAGGCGTGCACGGGGCCAACAGCCCTTTCCCGCAGATTCAAGACCGCAGCGACGTGTTGCCCTGGTCCATGCTGACCGACATTAAAACCAAGGCCGACAAAAACCGCCTGTTGCCTGTGTTCCCCGCACCCGTGGCGGCCTTGAACCAGAAAACCCAGCGCATTCAGGGCTTCATGATGCCGCTGGAACCCGGTGAAAAGCAAAAACACTTTTTGCTCAGCGCCGTGCCCATGACGTGTGGCTTTTGCACGCCCGGCGGGCCTGAGAGCATGATCGAGGTCAAGACTAAAACGCCAGTGAAATACTCGATGGAGATCGTGGTGGTTGAGGGCAAATTCAACGTGCTCAATGACGACCCTTATGGCCTGTATTACCGCCTGACCGACGCGGTCAGCGTCAAGTAATCGGTGCGCTTTACAGACATGGAGACTCGCGCCCGTTATTTGCTGCGAGTCTTTTTCTCAGGCTTGGCGCTGGCGCTTTTGCTGACGCAAACCCTGGGGCTATTACACGGTGTGGTGCACAGCCCGCTGGCCGAATCAGCAGCGTCCGCCCACGTCGTGGCGGACGAGACACCCCCTGCCACTTGGGTTGAGCACCTCTTCGCAGGCCACAGCAACGAGTCTGATTGCCGCGTTTATGACCAGCTCAGCCACGGTGATGCAGCCCCCGTCGTGGCTGCTGTGGCCTTACCGCTGGTGTTGACCCCCTTTGTTTTCTCGCTCCTTTCGGGCCTGGCGGTCGCCCGCTGGCACGCGCTGTTTCAGGCGCGCGGCCCACCCCCTCTCCTTCGCTGAATTCTGGTTTTTGAAGTTCCGTCTGCTGGTCTGATGATCAGCAGGTGGCCGCCTTTTTTATTTGATTCTTCGAAGGTTCCCATGACATCCTCATTCACCCGCCACCCCGTGGCCGCTGCCGCATGCTTGCTCATATGGGCGATCAGCGCAAAACCTGCATGCGCGCAGAGCCCGCCCACATTGAAAGAAATCACTATCACCGGCAACCCGCTGGGTACTACTGATTTAATAGCGCCTTCGGCCCAGTACACGGGGACTTCACTGCTATTTCGCTCTAAATCCACGCTGGGCGAGACTTTGGACGGCACGCCCGGTGTCAGCAGCACCTACTTTGGCCCCAACGCCAGCCGCCCCATCATTCGCGGGCTGGACGGCGACCGTATCCGCATCCTGCAAAACAGCGGCGCCAGCATCGATGCCTCAGGCTTGAGCTATGACCACGCCGTGCCCAGCGACCCTATCAGCATGGAGCGCATTGAAGTGTTGCGCGGCCCCGGTGCGCTGATGTATGGCGGCAGCGCTGTGGGCGGTGCGGTCAACGTGATCGACAACCGCATCCCGCGCGAGGCGCTGTTTGATGCCGTGGGCGGAGTCATGGGCAAAGCCGACTTGGGGCTGTCCAGCGGCAATGCAGAAAGAAGTGCAGGCCTGCTGCTGGAAGCTGGCACTGACCGCTTCGCCATTCATGGTGACGTGTTCAATCGGAGCGCGGGCGATACCGCCGTGCCCCTTGGGCTGGCCTGCTCCAAGGCGGGTGCGGCGGCTATCGACACCAAAATCTGCAACTCGGCAGCCCAGACGCGTGGCGGTGCTGTGGGTGGGTCGGTGTTTTTTGGCGAGGGCGGGCAGGGCATCAAAGGCTATTTGGGTGCGTCGGTCAGCACCTACGCGTCAGACTACGGCACCGTGGCCGAGGATGCCGTCACCATCGGTATGCGGACCCACCGCGTATCGCTGGAAGGCGAGTTGCGCGACCTGAAAGGCCCGTTGAAAAGCATCAAAGCCCAACTCAGTCGCAGCGACTACCAGCACACCGAGTTTGAAGCGGGCGTGGCTGGCACAGTGTTTAAAAACGTGGGCAACGACTTACGGCTGGAAGCCCGCCACACCCAACTCGGGCCGCTGGAAGGCGTGGTGGGCGTGCAGTTGGAGAACAGCCAGTTTTCCGCCGATGGCACCGAGGCCTTCGCGCCCTACAGCCGCACCGACCAGAAAGCGCTGTTTGCGTATGAAGAGTGGCCCACCACATGGGGCAAGCTAAGTTTGGGCGTGCGGGTGGAATCGGTCACCGTGGAGTCTTTGGGCAACCCACTGGTGGCCCGTTTCACGCCGGGCAGCCGCAGCTTTAACCCAGGCAGTTACGCGCTCGGAGCCTTGTGGAACGTTGCACCCGGCTGGCAGCTCACCAGCAACCTGGCTTACAGCGAGCGTTCGCCCAAAGACTACGAGCTGTTTGCCGACGGCCCGCACATTGCCACCCACACCTATGAGGTCGGCAACGCCAACTTCACCAAGGAGCAGTCCACCAACCTGGATGTGGGGGTGACGTGGAAAAGTGGTGCCAACCGTTTTGGTGTGAGCGCGTTTGTCAACCAGTTCAGTAACTACATCACGCTGAATGGCACAGGCATCAACCGTGATACCGATGGAAACTTTGGTGCGGGCGGTGCAGGCACCAGCGTCACCGATTCGGGCAATGGCGACAACACGTCGCTGGAGTCCGGCGGCGCGGCAGGCATCCTGCCCGAGTTTGCGTACACGCAGGTGGCCGCGCGCTTCACCGGGCTGGAGACCAGCGCCAGCGTGCGCCTGATCGAATCCGGACAGACGCTGGACCTGGAACTGCGGGCTGACCTGGTGCGCGCCATCAACACCAGCACCCAGCAGAACCTGCCGCGTATTGCGCCGGTGCGCCTGGGCGCTGCGCTGGTTTGGGCGCAAGGGCCCTGGGGTGCACGCCTGGGGGCCAGCTACTCGGCGGCCCAAAACGACGTGGCACCCGGCCAGCCCACGACAGCGGCCTATACCTTGCTCGACACTGCTATGAGCTACCGCCAGAAAGCGGGTGCGACGAACTTGCTGTGGTTTGCCAAGGTGGACAACCTGACCGATGTGCTGGCTTACTCTGCCAGTTCCATCCTCACCCAAACCGCACCGGGCAAGGCGCCACTGCCGGGGCGGGGCATCAAGCTGGGGTTGCAGG
>JANOLC010000306.1:0-4572 GCA_031419575.1 Burkholderiales bacterium
GGCTGAGCTTGTCGAAGCCTTGTGCAGCCCTTCGACAGGCTCAGGACGAACGGTATCCCGATTGTCCTGAGCCTGTCGAAGGATCCACTTGTAGCCCACATCCGGCATGTCCGACAGCAACATCTCCAGCACCATCTTCTGGCTCTTGACGGCACGCTCACTGGTCGCCTGCACCTCCATGCCCGCCGTAGCGCTGCGGCAGCAGCTGGGGGCCAGGGTGCGTTCGCCCTTGATCTCGACCACGCACGCACGGCAGTTGCCGTCGGCGCGCAGGCCGTCCTTGTAGCAGAGGTGCGGGATGCAGACCCCATGGCGCTCAGCGACTTTCAGGATGGATTCGCCCGCATAGGCTTCGACGGGCTTGCCATCGAGCATGAAGCTGATGACCTGTGGCGTGACTTCGGCCGCTTTAGTGGGTGCGTTCATTGTCAGCTCACCTCGTGCGCAAAGTATTTCTGGACACAACGCACCGGGTTGGGCGCGGCTTGCCCCAGTCCGCAAATGGAGGCGTCGGTCATCACGACATTCAAATCCTCCAGCGTGGCGTGGTCCCACACGGGCGCGGTCATCAGCTTGGCAGCTTTGGCAGTGCCGACCCGGCAGGGCGTGCACTGGCCACAGCTCTCAGCCGCAAAGAATCGCATCATGTTCAACGCGGCATCACGCGCCCTGTCATGCTGGCCCAGCACAATCACTGCGGCGGAGCCAATGAAACCGCCATGCGGCTGCAGGGTGTCAAAGTCCATGGGAATGTTGGCATGGCTAGCCGGGAAAATGCCCCCCGATGCGCCACCCGGCAGGTAGGCATACAAGCTGTGGCCGTCCAGCATACCGCCACAGTATTCGTCAATCAATTCCTGCAAGGTGATGCCTGCCGGTGCCAGCTTCACACCGGGGTGTTTGACGCGGCCACTCACGCTAAAGCTGCGCAGGCCTTTACGCCCATTGCGGCCAAAGCCGCTGAACCAGGCCGCGCCTTTTTCCACAATGTCGCGCACCCAGTACAAGGTCTCAAAGTTGTGCTGCAGCGTGGGGCGGCCAAACAGGCCTACCTCGGCAATGTAGGGCGGGCGCATACGCGGCTCACCCCGCTTGCCTTCAATGCTCTCGATCATGGCGGACTCTTCACCGCAGATATAAGCCCCCGCGCCGCGCCGCAGCTCGATGTGTGGCAACGCTGTACCAGGTGGGTAGGGCGGGTTGGCACGCAGCAGGGCGAGCTCGGCCTCCAGAATGGCGCGGCAGTCGTGGTATTCATCTCGCAGGTAGATGTAGACCGCACCAATGCCCACTACCTGCGCGGCCACCAACAGGCCTTCCAGGAACCGGTGCGGGTCGCGCTCAAGATACGTGCGATCCTTAAAGGTGCCGGGCTCGCCTTCGTCAATATTCACCGCCATAAGGGCGCCGCCCCCACGCTCGTCGGCCAGTGCAGCTTGCTCACGCACAATGCGCCACTTGCGCCCGGCCGGGAACCCCGCGCCACCCAGGCCACGCAGGCCTGAGTCTTCCATGGCCTTGATCACCATCTCGACATCGTGTTCGCCATTCACCAGCGCAGCGGCCAGCGCGTAGCCACCGCGGGCGCGGTAGGTGGCGTAGCCGGTGTGGCCCGGCACCACCTCAATGGCATGGGGCACGGGTGAGACACTTTTCTCGGCATAGTCAGACGCTACAAAATGTGTAGCTAACTTATCAATAGGGACGGGGACCTCAGGCACTTTTTCCATTGAAATCACTGCCAAAACCGACTCTACAGTCGCCAGCGGCACTGCACGCTGATGGACCACCGCCACCGGCGCCTGCTCGCAACGCCCCAGGCAGGGCGCGGGGATCACCCGCACGTCCACGCCCTTCACGCCAATTGCACCGTGGCCCAGCAAGGCCGGCAGACGCGCCAGCAAATCCTGTGCTCCCGCCAGCTCGCAACTCAAGCCATCACACACTCGCACGGTCAAGCCGGGGGCCTTTGCGCCGCCAGATTCATCACCCTTCACCACCTCAAAATGGTGATAGAAGGTGGCGACCTCATAGACCTCGGCCATGGGAATGTTCATCTCCTTGGCCAGCGCCACCAGATGTCGCTCAAACAGACACCGATAAGCGTCATTGAGCTTGTGCAGATGCTCAATGAGCAAATCACGCCGATGCCCGGCCTCGGGCTTGGGGCCTATCAACGCACGCACGTCACCCAGCGACGCGTCGTCCGCCTGCCGGCCCTTGAGTTTGCTCTTGCGACGAATGCGCTCACGCATGTCGTCCAGGCTGGCCAGAGGGATGACTGCCGGAGTGAGTGCGCGGACTTCGGGCGTTGTGTTTTTGGGTGTCATGGCTTTCGGGAGGAAAGGGTTCGCCCGCACCGATGCAGGTCAGTGGCTCAGCAAACTCATGTGTTTTTACTGATGGTAATTGACGGAAACTTTGAGGAAAAATCCTTGTTCTTGGCCGCAATCGACACCGCCACCTGGCGCGCCACGGCTTTGTAGATGCCAGCCACCTCGCCATCGGGGTCTGCCACCACGGTGGGCATGCCACTGTCAGCCTGCAGGCGAATCTGCATGTTCAGCGGCAAGGCACCCAGGTAATCCATCTTGTAGTCGGCGGCCATCTTCTTGCCGCCGTCCGCGCCAAAGATGTGCTCAACGTGACCGCACTGGGTGCAGACGTGCACAGCCATGTTTTCCACAATGCCCAAAATCGGCACACCCACTTTTTCGAACATCTTGATGCCCTTTTTGGCATCCAGCAGGGCGATATCCTGCGGCGTGGTGACGATGACAGCACCCGTCATGGGCACGCGCTGGCTCAAGGTGAGCTGGATGTCGCCAGTGCCGGGCGGCATGTCCACTATTAAATAGTCCAGATCCCGCCAGTTGGTTTGCCGCAGCAATTGCTCCAGCGCCTGCGTGGCCATGGGGCCGCGCCAGATCATGGCTTCATCCTGCGCCACCAGAAAACCGATGGACATCACCTGCACGCCATAGTTTTCCAGCGGCTCCATGGTCTTGCCGTCATCACTCTCAGGCCGGCCATCCACGCCCATCATCATGGGAATGCTGGGGCCGTAAATGTCGGCATCCAACAGGCCCACACTGGCCCCCTCGGCGGCCAGCGCCAGCGCCAGATTGACGGCCGTAGTGCTCTTGCCCACACCACCTTTGCCGGAGGCCACGGCGACGATATTTTTGACCTTGGGCAGCAGTGCCACGCCACGCTGCACAGAATGCGGCATCACCTTGGTAAAGATATTGACGGAGACGTTGTCCACCCCCGCCACGCCTTTGGCCGCTGCCACCAGCGATTTGCGGAAACCCGCAAACTGGCTTTTGGCGGGGTAGCCCAACTCCACATCAAAGGCAACATCGCCACCACTGATATTGACGTTCTTGACGGCTTTGGCGGACACAAAGTCGCGCCCTGTGTTGGGATCAATGACGCTTTTCAAAGCGTCCATCAGCATAATTTCTGTCACGGCCATTGAATTCTCCTAAGGGTCTGTAGTCTAGCGAAGCGCAGTTTGCCCCCGCGTCCATGGGTTTATCCGGGTAAATGGGGGTGTATTTCTAAGCCTAGCCGGCAGCGTAACCACCCACAATAACGACATGGCGAACGATGCAATCCAGCCCCAAACAACAGGTTTGCTGCTTACCGGCGGCGGTGCCCGCGCGGCCTACCAAGTGGGCGTGCTTGAAGCCATTGCCGACATTCGCAAGCAGTACGCCCCGCCCCATTCACCCAACCCGTTCGGCATCATCACCGGCACGTCCGCGGGTGCCATCAACGCATCGGCCCTGGCCTGTGGTGCAGATGATTTTGATGCATCGGTGCGGCTCATCGTCAGCGTCTGGAAAAACTTCACCGCCGAGCAGGTCTACCGGGCCGATTCGCTCAGCGTGATCCGCCAGGGTGCGGGTTGGCTTACGCTGCTGTCGGTCGGCTGGCTACTGGCCAAATGGCGGCGCGTCACACCACGGTCCTTGCTGGACAACGCGCCACTTAAACAGTTGCTGACCACCCTGGTGCCGCTGGAGCGCCTGCCTGGCCTGATTGCAGCGGGCCACCTGCAGGCGCTGGCCGTCACCGCGTCCAGCTACAGCTCGGGCGACCATGTCACTTTTTTTGAAGGTGGTGACCAATTGGTGCCGTGGATGCGCTCACAACGCCTGTCGGCCAAAGAACGCATCACCCACGACCACCTGCTCGCGTCCAGCGCGATTCCCTTCGTATTCCCGGCCAAGGCGCTGCCGTTTCAGGGACGCATTGAGTTCTTTGGCGATGGCTCCATGCGCCAGTCCGCGCCCGTGTCACCCGCCATCCACCTCGGGTCCCAGCGGGTGTTGATTGTGGGGGCCGGGCGCATGCATGAGCCCAAAAAAGAAGCGCACTTGCACACCACGGCCAATTACCCCTCGCTGGCCCAAATTGCCGGCCATGCGCTGGCCAATATTTTTCTGGACGCGCTGGCGGTGGACGTGGAGCGGGCCAAACGCATCAATCACACACTGGGCCTTATTCCGTCGGAAGTACGCCACACCAGTTCACTCAAACCGATTGAGCTGCTGGTCATTGCGC
>JANOLC010000307.1:0-7839 GCA_031419575.1 Burkholderiales bacterium
CGCTTTAAAGTGGCCGCCAACGGACGCGAGATTGACATTCGTGTGTCCATCATGCCAAGCATCCACGGTGAAGACGCTGTATTGCGAATTTTGGACAAGCAGCGCTTGTCCGACAAAGTGTTGGGGCTGCGGCTGGCGGCGCTTGGGTTTGATGCTGCCACGCTGAATGCCTTGCACCGCTTGTCCGCTGAGCCTTATGGCATGTTGCTGGCCACCGGCCCCACGGGCAGCGGTAAGACCACCACCTTGTATGCCGCCATCAATGAAATCAACCACGGGCATGACAAGATCATCACCATTGAAGACCCGGTGGAATACCAGTTGCAGGGTGTTTTACAGATTCCGGTGAATGAGAAAAAGGGGCTCACCTTTGCGCGGGGCTTGCGGTCCATCTTGCGCCACGACCCTGACAAAATCATGGTGGGTGAAATTCGCGATGGTGAGACCGCACAAATCGCAGTGCAAGCCGCACTAACGGGCCACTTGGTGTTAACCACGGTGCATGCCAACAATGTATTCGACGTGCTGGGGCGGTTTACCCATATGGGTGTAGACCCCTACAGCCTGGTGGCCGCGCTTAACGGCATTGTGGCGCAACGGCTGGTGCGTATGAGCTGCCCCGAGTGCATCGAGGACGTCACGCCAGATACTGCGCTGCTCGCACTGTCCAACATTGCCGATGCCACGGCGTTTAATTTTCGGGCCGGGCGCGGTTGTGCACACTGCCGAGGCACCGGATTCAAGGGGCGCAAGGCCGTAGCCGAGGTGTTGATTCTGGATGACGAGCTGCGCGAAATGATCGTCAACCGGGACCCTATTCGCAGCATCAAAGAGGCCGCCTACCGCAAAGGCACACGCCTGCTGCGTGACGTGGGGCTGGACTTGGTGCGCAACGGAGAAACCAGTTTGCAGGAGCTCAATCGTGTGGTCGCTTAGTCGCCCTGTTTTCCACGTTGGCTTGTCGGCCCAGCGGTTGGTGCTGGCCCGGGCCAGTGGCCTGTGGTCGGGCAAGCTGACTGATTGGGAGAGCATTGACTTGCCGGGGCGGTCAGACGGTTCGGGCTCGTCTGGCACATCGGGCGCAGTGAATACGCCGCCGTGGAAACCTGCCGTAGATGCACTGGCAGACTGTTTGGCCCGAAAAAAGGCAGACAAGCCTTCTCTGCGGGTGGTCTTGTCAGGGCGTTTTGTGCGCTGGCAGTTGCTGCCTTGGCGCAATGAGCTAACCCACAGCAACGAGGTGGCGGCTTATACGTCGCTGCGCTTTTTGGAGACCTTTGGCAAGTCGGCGCAAGACTGGCAGATGGTGCATTCACCTCAAGGCCCTGCGCGCCCGGCGCCCGCATGCGCAGTGGATGCCGCCCTCATGGATGCCTTGCAACAACTCAATGCTACGACTAGTGCCCGCCTTGACTTGGTTACGCCGTACTTTTCGGCAGCCTTTGACCAGTGGCGCGGCAAGCTGAGGAACAAGCCCACCTGGTTTGGTGCGATTGAGTCTGATTGCGTCACGCTGGGTCTGCTGAAAGACAACCACTGGGTCAGCCTGCAAAGCCAGCGCCTTAGTGATGACTGGCGGGAGATCTTGCCCGGCATGATGGCGCAAATGCGTATTGCTTTGGGTATGGCAGACCCCTCTATGCCCATCTATTTGGTGGGTGAGGCAGGACCTGCCACTTCACCCGCCCCGCCTGCAAAGTTGAACCCGCAACGTGATTTGCAGGTGGTCTGGCTCAAGCCCGCGGCTGGGTCGGGTCACAAAGTACCGGGTCACCGTTTAGCACTGGGGGTTTGATGGCCATGCAAGCGTTGAATTTCAATTTTTCACGGCGGGGGCGTTTTGCTTCAACCCTGGGACTTTTGTTGCTGGCTGCAGGACTGGTGGCTGCCACGGTGGTAACGCTGGACTCCATGGATGCGAGTGAAGAACTGGGCCGTGCGCAGGCACGGCAGGCGCGTCTGGTCCGGCTGGACGGTGCGAACCGGTTTGGCAAGCGGGTGGCGGCATTGCCGTCTTCAGCTGCGTCAAGCGCTGCGGGTGACTCAGCCAATACCGTTGCGCGAGTCACTCAGCAATTGCAACTGCCATGGGATGCTTTGCTGCAAGATATTGAAACATTGACTGACCCCAGCATTGCACTACTGAGTCTGGATGCCCAGGGCCAAGTCCACACGCTCAGGCTGACGGGCGAGGCCAAGACCATGGCCGATGTCGTGGCCTATGTGGGCCGTTTACGCACATTGCCCAGCTTGGAGGCTGCTCAACTCTCCAGCCATGAAGAGAAATTAGCGGGCAGCGTCAAAGTTATTCGGTTTGCGGTCGATGCCACCTGGCGCAAATCGGTATGACGACAACAAAGCGCCTCACCCCTGCCTTGTTGATGGCGCATGTTCGCTATCACATCAGTCGCCACGGCTGGCCTGCGGGTTTGGGTTTGGTACTGCTCATCGCTGCCTTCGGTTGGCAGCTGTGGGGCGTCAACGCAGCCCGTGCGCAGGCCGAAAAACTGGGTATTGAGCAAGCCGCACTGCGCCAACGCCTGGCCCTGCGCCCTGTGGTAGTTGATACCAAAGCCGCACTTGCGTCGTCTTTTTATGCCAGCTTACCCACTGTGCCAAGTGCGTTGCAAGCCATTGAGGTCATTCACCGCACAGCCGCTTCCAGGCAGGTTCGCCTGCTCACGGGTGAGTACCGCCTGGCCCGTGATGGCAACCCGCAACTTCAGCGCTACCAGATCACCCTGCCAGCCCGTGCCACTTACCCCCAAGTGCGGGCGTGGGTGTCTGAACTCATGAATGAGGTGCCCAACGCTGCGCTGGATGAGTTGAGTTTTCGCCGTGACGAGCCGGGCAGCGATGCTGTTGAAGTGCGTTTGCGCCTGACCCTTTTCCTGAAGGCTCCTTGAATGCTGTCCCGCGGTAATATTTTTTTGACCTTGACACTGATGGCGACCGTGGTGGCCTCGGTGGTGGACTTTGCGCCGCCTGAAACGGTTGATGTGCCTGATCAGGCTTTGCCCGCTGCGGCTAAAAGTGCGACTCAAACTTCTGCCTCCGTCGTGCGATCAGTGCCTCCTTCGGCACTGCGGCATGATCGCTTTTCAGCCCATGCGGCCGGTGCCCCGGAGGACTTATTCCCCGTGCGCAGTTGGTTGCCACCACCACCCGTTGCGCAAGCCGTGGCAGCGCCCACAGCGCCCCCGTTGCCCTTTAAGTATTTGGGCAAGGTGCTGGAGGAGGGGGCTGTGGTCGCCTTTGTGAGCGAAGGCGCACGCACCCATCTGCTACGCAAGGGTGATGCCTTGCCTCCTTACCGGGTTGACAACATCACGCCGCAAGAAGCCACCCTGACCTACTTGCCACTCAATGAGACCCAACGTCTGAATTTCGGAAGCGCAAATTGAAAATCGCCAAACCTGCTGCCCGTTTGCCTGCCCTTCCGGCTCTGTTGGCCGTGTTGTTATTGGCCGGGTGCCAGACCAACCCCGCCATTCAAGAAAGCCGCGTCATGTTGTCCGAGGGCCGCATGGATGACGGCGTGCTGCATCTTGAAAAGAGCATGAAGGAGGCCCCCAACGACCGCGAACTTCGCGCGGACTACTTTCGCCAGCGCGACCTGGTCGTCAACCAGCTTTTGGCAGACGCGCAGGGCGAACGCATGGCGCGCCGCTTTGATGTCGCCCAAGACCTTTATCGCCGTGCACAGCGGCTGGATGCCAATCACCCCCGCCTGCGAGATGGGTTGACCGAAATGGCCGCCCAGCGCCGTATCGACGCCCTGGTGCGAGAGGCCGACACCCTGCTCAACAGAGGTGAAAGTGCGGAGGCAGAGCGTCTATTGCGCACGGTGCTGGCAGAAAGCCCAGGCCAGAGCGATGCCCGCGTGCTGCTGCAAAAGGCACGAGATGCGGCTTCGCGCGTTGATACGACCCCCCAGAGGCTAAAGCTGGCGCTGGCCAAGCCCATCACCATTGAGTTTCGGGACACGCCCCTGAAAACCGTGTTTGAGGTGATTGCCCGCACCTCGGGCATCAATTTCGTATTTGACAAAGATGTCAAGGCAGACACCAAAGTCACCTTGTTTGTGCGCAACACGGGCATTGAAGAGGCTGTCAAGCTGATCCTGTTGACTAACCAGCTGGAGCGCAAGCTGCTCAACGAGAACTCGATGTTGATTTACCCCAACACGCCAGCCAAGCAAAAGGACTACCAGGAGCTGGTGACCCGCAGTTTTTACCTGGCCAACGCGGACGTCAAACAGGCGCAGGCGCTAATTCGCTCACTGGTTAAAACCAAAGATATCTTTGCCGATGAAAAGCTGAACCTGCTGGTCATCAAAGACACCCCCGATGCGGTGCGGCTGGCCGAGCGCTTGTTGGAGTCGCTGGACATGGCGGAGCCTGAAGTCATGCTGGAAGTCGAAGTGTTGGAAATCACCCGCAGCAAGTTGCAAGAACTGGGCCTGCGGTTCCCCGACCAAATTGGCTACGGCCTGTTGCAGCCCACCACCAGCAGCACCATTGTCAACAGCGGCGTCACCCAAACCAGCACCACGCTGGGGGGCAGCCTGGCGGCGGGTTATGTGGACTTGAACAACACCTCGGGCTTGACGTCGTTTGTGTCCAACCCGGCATTGATGCTGAGCCTGCGCAATCAGGTAGGTGACGGCAACCTGCTGGCCAACCCGCGCATCCGCGTTAAAAACCGCGAGAAAGCCAAAATTCATATTGGTGACAAGCTGCCCGTGTTCACCACAACCTCCACCGCCAATGTGGGTGTCTCGGCGTCTGTGGCCTACCTAGATGTTGGGCTGAAACTGGACGTGGAACCCAACGTGTTTTTGAATGACGAGGTTTCCATCAAAGTGGGCCTGGAAGTCAGCAGCATCGTGAAAGAGGTGCCTGGTCCGGCCAGTTCACTGGCCTACCAAATTGGCACGCGCAGCGCGGCCACAGTGCTACGCCTTAAAAATGGCGAAACCCAGGTGTTGGCGGGCCTGATCAGCGACGAAGAGCGCACCAGCGCCAACCGTCTGCCGGGCCTAGGCCAAATCCCCGGGCTGGGGCGCTTGTTCTCCAGCCAGCGCGACAACAGCAGTAAAACCGAAATCGTGCTGCTCATTACCCCCCGCGTGGTGCGCAACCTGACGCGCACGCAAGATGTATCAGCTACCGTGCCAGCCGGGTCCGAATCCGCTGTGGGGGCTGCCAATTTTCAGATTAAAAAGGCTGAGCCCCACACGCTGTCTTTGTCATCCGCAGCACCGGGTGGCTCAAGGGTGCAAGCGTTGCCCGCTCCGGCCGATGAGCCGCCAGCCCCAGAAGTGACCGTTGCGCCCGAGCCGCTGCTTCCACCAGAGCCTGCCGTTTCAGCCACCACCACGCCACAGCCGCCAGCCCAACTCTTGCCCGGCTTCAGGCAGGAAAGCGCCCCACAATGACACCCAGCCGCTTGGCCCGTGGTTTCACGCTCATTGAGCTGGTGGTCACCATGGCCATTGTGGGCATTTTGGCTTCGGTGGCCATGCCGCTGGGTGAGGTGACGGCCCAGCGCGCCAAAGAGCAAGAGCTGCGCAGCGCACTACGCCAAATTCGTGAGGGGCTGGACGCCTACAAACGCGCGGTGGACGAAGGCCGCATTCAGCGCCGTGCCGATGGCAATGGCTACCCGCGCTCTTTGGATGAGCTGGCCGGTGGCGTGGAAGATGCCAAAAGCGCCGTGACCGTCAAAATATTTTTCCTGCGCCGCCTGCCACGTGACCCGTTTTACCCACAGCCTGAAGCCCCGGCCGCAGACACCTGGGGCAAGCGCGCTTACGCCAGCCCGCCCGATGCCCCGTTTGAGGGGGAAGACGTGTTTGACGTGCATTCGCTGTCCACCCAAGTAGGTTTGAATGGCGTGGGCTACCGTGCGTGGTGACATGCGCCCGCGCGGCTTTACCCTGATTGAGCTGCTGGTGGTCATGGCCATCATTGCCATGCTGTTGACCATTGCCTCGCCCCGTTACTTTGGCCACCTGGACCGGGCGCGGGAGTCGGCCCTGCGCGAAACCCTGTTTGTGGTGCGCGATGCCATCGACAAGTTTCACAGCGATACCGGCCGCTACCCGGCTGAACTGGACGAGCTGGTCGCCAAACGTTACCTGCGCACCCTGCCGCGCGACCCGGTCAGCGACAGTGCCGACACCTGGGTCATCGTGCCCCCGCCGGGCGAAGGCTCGGGTGTGTGGGACCTGAAAAGCGGTGCGGGTGGGGAGGACAAACCATATGAAAAATGGTAAGCAATGTTCTATGCAGGGTAGCCCCCAACAGCGCGGTTTCGGCTACCTGCTGGTGCTGTTTGCCTTGGCCGCCATGGGCCTGCTTTTGGCGGGCACAGGCCAGGTGTGGCACACCGCCGCCCAGCGCGACAAAGAGGCCGAGTTGTTGTTTGTGGGCAATCAGTTTCGCCAGGCTATTGGCGCCTACCACGCCATGAGCCCGGACGCCGCCAAGCAGTACCCGGCCCGGCTGGAAGACCTGCTGGACGACAAACGGTTTCCCATACCGCGCCGCTACCTGCGCCAGTTGTACCGCGACCCTATGAGCAGTGACACCGGGAACACCGGGGGCAACCAGTGGGGCCTGGTGAAGGCGGGCGACCGCATCGTGGGAGTGCACAGCCTGTCAACAGGGGTGCCACTGAAAACTGTGTTTGCCGCGCGCGACGCCGCCTTTGGGGGCACAAGCAGCTACAGCGAATGGGTGTTCAGCCACGACACCAGCATCCTGCCAACCACCGGGCCAACCACTGAGGCAACCAAGCCATGAAGGAATTTGCCGGCCTGAACCGCCACGACATGGAGCTGCTGGTGGGCGCCATTGAGTCATCGCTAATGATCAAAAAACGCTCGCAGTTTTACCTGTGGACGCAAGGCGCGTTGCAGGGCTTTATTCCGCATGAAACCTTGTTGTGCGCCTATGGCGACATCGCCCGCATGCGATTCAAGTACGAAACCTTCTCGGGTGCATTGACAGATATGCACCCCCAGCACGAGGTGGCCGACCCAGTGAGCGGGCTGCTGCCGCGCATTGTGGGCGACTGGTTAAGCAGCGGCTGTGTGCCCCAGCTTTTCTGCGGTAACAGCGACACCCCCGGCCACGCCAGTGCCCGAAGTGACCAACACAAGAAACTGCTGAACGACCTGAAACGCTGCGACTTTGGCCACGTCACAGCCCATGGCGCCAAAGAAATCCAGGGCGAATTTGGCAGTTTTTTTGTATTTGCTGGCGTGCCCGAATCCCCAACCGCGCGCGACATCTACATGCTGGAGTTGCTGATGCCCTACCTGCACATGGCCCTGCACCGCATGCTGGCCAACGAGGTGCGCAAACAAAGCACCGAGGTGTCTGCCGAGTCTTTGCTGACTAAGCGCGAAATACAGGTGCTGCAATGGGTCAAAAACGGCAAAACTAATCAGGAAATTGGGCAAATTCTGGATATCAGCCCCCCCACAGTGAAGAACCATGTGCAAAAGATTTTGCGCAAGCTCCAAGTCAGCAACCGCGCCCAAGCGGTCGGCAAAAGCGCCACGCTGCGCCTGTTCACTCCCACAGAATCAGTCTGACACTAGATTAGTAGTTGCTACTATTTATATAGCTAACTATCTATAGTTGATGGGGACTAATGGCATATTTCATCTATAAAAGATCGACTTGCCCGATTTTCACATGAGCCGAACGGACTATTTCTGCATGGTGCAAAGCAGCATCGCCTGTCATGTTGGGTGAATAAATTACTGCTTGGGTCATGGAACACCCCTTCTCTGGACGCAAGGCGGGTTCGCAAGACCCCAAGGGT